>CALXCU010000139.1 GCA_944386885.1 uncultured Oscillospiraceae bacterium
AACCCCTTTGCAAAACACACAACACACACCCAGAAAACCCCGGCCGCAAGGCCGGGGTTTTCTGGTTCTCTTGCACAAAACCGCCGGGAGCACATTGCAATCCGCGCCGGTTTAGGCTATCATATCGGTAATGGGAATTGCTTTCTGTACAAACGATCATCCTCAAAAGGAGGCCGACATCAATGAGAGATGGTTTTATTAAGGTGGCCGCCGGCACCCCCCATATCCGGGTGGGCGACTGCCGCTACAACGCGGAACAGATTTTCAGCCTCATGCGGGAGGCGGACAAGCAGGGCGTGCGGGTGCTCTGCCTGCCCGAGCTGTGCCTGACGGGCTACACCTGCGGGGACCTGTTTTTGCAGGACACCCTGCTCCGGGGGGCGGAGGAGGGCCTGGCCACTGTGCTGGAGGCCACCAAGAACCTGGACATGGTGACGGTGCTGGGCCTTCCGGTGCGCCACCAGAACAAGCTCTATAACTGCGCCGCCGTCATCCACGAGGGGGAGATCCTGGGCCTGGTGCCCAAGACCTACCTGCCCAATTACGGCGAGTTCTATGAGAAGCGCTGGTTCGAGCCCGCCCCCACCGGGGACCGGCTCTTCTCCTTCTGCGGGCAGGAGGTCTACCTGGGCGCCGACGTGGTCTTTCCCTGCAACACCATGCCGGGGCTGACCCTGGGCGTGGAGCTGTGCGAGGATCTGTGGGCCAGCACGCCCCCCTCGGTGGCCCTGGCCGAGGCGGGGGCCACGGTGATCCTGAACCTCTCGGCCAGCGACGAGGTGGTGGGCAAGGCCGATTACCGCCGGGCCCTGGTCACCGGACAGTCGGCCCGGCTGGTGTGCGGCTACGTCTACGCCGACGCCGGGGAGGGGGAGTCCACCACCGACCTGGTCTTCGCCGGGCACAACCTCATTGCCGAGAACGGCGCCCTCCTGGCCGAGCGGCGCTTTGCCACCGGCCTGACCGTCAGCGAGATCGACGTGGCGCGCCTGGACTACGAGCGCCGGCGCATGACCACTTTCCGCACCCGGCCGGAGAGCCGGTTTGTCTCCGTGCCCTTCGATTTGGAGCCAGCCCTCACCGCCCTGACCCGGCCCGTCAGCGCCACCCCCTTTGTCCCGGAGGACGCGGGGGACCGGAGCGAGCGGTGCAACGAGATCCTGTGCATCGCCGCCCTGGGCCTGAAGAAGCGCCTGGAGCATACGGGGGCCAAGACGGCGGTGGTGGGCCTCTCCGGGGGGCTGGACTCCACCCTGGCGGTGCTCATCACCGGCATTGCCATGAAGATGCTCGGCCGGCCGGAGAGCGACATCATCGCCGTGACCATGCCCTGCTTCGGCACCACGGACCGCACCCGGGACAACGCCGTGGAGCTGGCCCAGCGCCTGGGGGCCACCCTCAAGCGCATCGACATCGGCGGCGCGGTGCGCCGGCACTTCCAGGACATCGGCCAGTCCATGGAGAACCACGATGTGACCTTTGAGAACGGCCAGGCCCGGGAGCGCACCCAGGTCCTCATGGACATCGCCAACCAGACCGGCGGCCTGGTCATCGGCACGGGGGACCTCTCCGAGCTGGCCCTGGGCTGGTGCACCTACAATGGCGACCACATGAGCATGTACGCCGTCAACGCGGGCATCCCCAAGACCCTGGTGCGCCATCTGGTGCGCTTCGTCTGCGGGGATAAAGAGAAGGAGGACCCGGCCCTCTCCCATGTGCTGGAGGACATTCTGGACACCCCTGTCTCGCCGGAACTGCTCCCCGCGGTGGACGGGCGCATCGCCCAGAAGACGGAGGACCTGGTGGGGCCCTACGAGCTCCACGATTTCTACCTCTACTACGCCGTGCGCTGGGGCTTTCCGCCCAAGAAGGTCCTGCGCCTGGCGGAGCAGGCCTTCGGCCGCCGGTACGACCGCCCCACCCTCCTGAAGTGGCTGAAGAACTTCTACCGCCGCTTCTTCTCCCAGCAGTTCAAACGCTCCTGCCTCCCCGACGGCCCCAAGGTGGGCTCGGTGGCCCTCTCGCCCCGGGGAGACTGGCGGATGCCGTCCGACGCGGTGGCCCAGCTCTGGCTGGAGGAGCTGGAGGGCCTGGGGTAAGTGAACGTATACCTGGATCTGTTCTGGACCTTTGCCAAAATCGGGGCCTGCACCTTCGGCGGGGGCTACGCCATGCTGCCCATCGTCCAGCGGGAGCTGGTGGAGAAGCGGAACTGGGCCACCGAGGAGGAGCTCTCCGACTATTTCGCCATCGGCCAGTGCACCCCCGGCATCATCGCGGTGAACACCGCCACCTTTGTGGGCCACAAGCGGAAAGGGGCCTCTGGCGGGGTGGCGGCCACCCTGGGGCTGGTATTCCCCTGCCTGGTGATCATTATGGTCATCGCCGCCTTTTTACAGAATTTTGCCCAGCTGCCCGTGGTGATTCACGCCTTCAACGGCGTGCGGGCCTGCGTGTGCGCCCTCATCCTCTCCAGCGTGCTCAAGCTGTTCCGATCCAGCGTGGTGGATAAGCCCACCCTGGCCATCTTCTGCGTGGTGCTGGTGCTGGCGGCGGTGGGTACGTTCGTTACGCCTCCGCCGGGGGCCGCGGGAGCGGTGCTGGGCTTTGTGACCTCCCCCATTGTGCTGGTGGTGGCCGCCGGTGTGGCCGGACTGTGTGTCCGGGCGGCGAAAGGGGGGTTGAAGAAGTGATCTACCTGCGCCTTTTCTTTGAATTTTTCAAGGTGGGTCTCTTCTCCATCGGCGGCGGTCTGGCCACCATCCCCTTCCTCACCGACCTGGGCAGCCGCACAGATTGGTTTACCTCGGGGGACCTGGCCAATATGATCGCCGTCTCCGAGGCCACCCCCGGCCCGATGGGGGTGAACATGGCCACCTATGTGGGCTTTCACCTGCGGGGGATTCCAGGCGGCGTGGTGGCCACTCTGGGCCTGGTGACCCCGTCCATCATCGTCATCCTCATCATCGCCGGATTTTTGAAGAAATTCCGGGAGAGCCGGGCGGTGGACGCGGCCTTCTACGGCCTGCGCCCGGCCTCCACGGCGCTGATTGCCGCGGCACTGCTGGAGGTATGCTCCATTGCCCTGCTCTTCCACACCACGGCGGGGCCGGAGATGGCCCCGGGGTCGCATGTCCCCCGGACGGAGCTGTTCAACTGGCCGGCCATCGCCCTGGCGGCGGTGGTGTTCCTGTGCCTGCGGGAGAAACATCTCAAGAAGCTCCATCCCATCGTCTTCATTGCCGCCTCCGCCGTTGCCGGCGCGGTATTCCAGTTTTAGCGGCGCTCGACCGCCGGGCCATAGACAGCAAAAATCAGGGCAGCCGAATCCCGTTCGGCTGCCCTGAACGCATGTTTCGATCTATTCGGGACATGCGTCCCCGGCGGGGGTGTATCGCGCTTTCCAGCGGAGGATGGTCTCCCGGGCTTGGGCGAAGAGTGCCGCGGCATCCTCCTCCCGGCGCAGGTATGCCTCCAGCCGGGCGGTGACCGGATCGGGGAGCCCGCCCGCCACAACCTCGCCCAGGATGCGCTGGGTCCTCCCGTGGAGGAGATACCCCTCCAGCTGCCCGGTAAAAGTGCGGTGGAGGGCCGCGATTTCGTCTGTTTTCTTCAGAAGTTCCTGGATTTGCGAGACGGCCGGGTCCATCATGACTCACTCCTTTCGGCCTGCGCTGATCCATCCAGACCGCCGTTCCAGAGGAGATTTGCCTCGTGCTCCGGTTCCGGGGCGCGCAGCATGGTTTGAATGCCCCGCTGGATCTCTTCCAGAATGCCGGCGATTTGACCGGTGTGCTGGAAGGTTTCCCGCACCCGCCGGTAAAGCTGCTGTGCTTCCATCTGGCATTCCGGCGGCAGCAGGGGAGAGGTCCTTTGATAGAGCTGGAGATATGCGCGCAGCGACTGGGCATAGGCGCGGCACGGGGCCAGAACGCCATCTGTTTCAGCGAGGAGCGCCTGTGCCTGCTCCTTTGGGGGGTACGGTTTCATAGGCCCGCTCCTTTCTCGGTGAGACGTATGAAAATAGGGAGGCTCCCCTTTAGCTTATCACCCCCGAGAGAGCTTGGCAAGGCGGGGCGGAAAAAAGAAACGTCCTGCGCTTCCCCTTGTGCGGGGCGGGGCGGCGTGTTATACTAGTAAAAATAGAGAGAAGAGAGAGGGCGGAAGCATGGATACCATGGTCATCGGCATCGCCGGCGGGACCGGCTCGGGCAAGACCACCCTGACCCGGCGCATTGTGGAGCGCTTTGGCGGGCACGTGAGCGTGCTCTACCACGACAACTACTACAAGAGCCACGACGACATGCCCTATGAAGCGCGCTGCAGGCTCAACTATGACCACCCGGACGCCTTTGACACGCCGCGGCTGGTGGAGGATCTAAAGGCCCTGCGCCGGGGCGAGACGGTGTACAGCCCCGTATACGACTACACCATCCACAACCGGAGCCGGGAGACGGTGGAAGTGCGCCCCACCAAGGTCATTTTGGTGGAGGGCATCCTGATCTTTGCGGACAAGGCCCTGCGGGACCTGATGGACATCAAAATTTTCGTGGATACCGATGCCGACGTGCGCATCCTGCGCCGCATTCTGCGGGATGTGAAGGAGCGGGGGCGCTCTCTGGACTCGGTGGTGACCCAGTATCTTACCACGGTCAAGCCCATGCACGAGCAGTTTGTGGAGCCCTCCAAGCGCAACGCCGACATCGTGGTGCTGGAGGGAGGGCACAACCTGGTGGCTCTGGATATAATTATGGAGCGCATCCGCAGTCACATTGAGGGGAACTAGGACTGGAAAACGGGACAAACTAGGGGCGTCCGCCCATGGGCGGACGCCCCTTCTGCATGCGGCTGGGTCAGCGGACCTGCCCCTCGCCGTAGATGATGAACTTGCTGGAGGTGAGTTCCTCCAGACCCATGGGACCCCGGGCGTGCATCTTCTGGGTGGAGATGCCGATCTCGGCCCCCAGGCCGAACTCCCCGCCGTCCGTAAAGCGTGTGGAGGCGTTGACGTACACCGCCGCAGCGTCCACTTCGTTGAGGAAGCGCTGGGCGGTGAAATAGTTGTTGGTGACAATGGCCTCCGAATGGCCGGAGCTGTGCTGGGCGATGAAGTCGATGGCCTCGTCCGGGCCGGAGACCACCTTACAGGCCAGGATGTAGTCCAGAAATTCGGTGTCCCAGTCCTCGGAGACGGCGGGCTTCACCCACTCGCCCAGAATGGCCCGGGTCTCCTCGCAGCCCCGAATCTCTACGTTCTTGGTTTTCAGCAGCTCCCAGGCCATGGGCAGGAAGTCTGCGGCCACAGCCCGGTCCACCAGCACGCACTCGGCGGCGTTGCACACGCTGGGGCGGGAACACTTGGCGTTGAAGAGAATGTGGGCGGCCATGCTCAGATCGGCCTCTCCGTCCACATAGATGTGGCACACGCCGGTACCGGTCTGAATGACGGGGACCCGGGCGTTTTCCACCACAGAGCGGATGAGACCGCCGCCCCCGCGGGGGATGAGCACGTCCAGGTAGCCGGTCAGGTGCATCATCTCATTGGCGCTCTCCCGGCTGGTATCCCCAACCAGGGCGATGCAGTCCCGGGGGAGGCCGGCCTCCTCCAGGGCGTCCCGCATGATCTTTACCATGGCCGAGCTGGAGCGGAAGGCCTCCTTGCCCCCCCGCAGAAGGACGGCGTTGCCCGACTTAAGACACAGGGCGGCGGCGTCCACGGTGACGTTGGGCCGGGCCTCGTAGATGATGCCGATCACGCCCAGGGGGACCCGGCGCTTGCCGATGGTCATGCCGTTGGGATGGTTGAACATGCGCGTGACGGTGCCGATGGGGTCGGGGAGGGCCTTTACTTCCCGCACGCCGGCGATGATGCCCTCCATGCGCCTGCGGTCCAGGGCCAGGCGGTCCAGCATGGATGGGCGCATGCCGCCGGCCCGGGCGGCGGCGAGGTCCTCCTCATTGGCCTGGAGCACCTCGTCCAGCCGGCGCTCCAGGGCGGCGGCGATGGCGTCCAGAGCGGCGTCCTTCCGGGCTGAGCCGGCCACGGCCAGCACCCGGGCGGCGTTTTTGGCGGCCAGGCCCTGGGTCTCCAATACTGTCATGGGAAATCCCTCCTTTATAGAAATAACTTATAATTTGGCGGATAGGTAGCGCTATGCGCGGCCCCGGCGGGCCAGGAAGCGGGTGCCGATGTCCTCTCCGGCGACGATGCCGTACAGGTCCTCGGGCCGCGCGCCGTTGCTGATGACCATATCGATGCCGGCCATCATGGCCAGCTCGGCGGCGTGGAGCTTGGTGGCCATGCCACCGGTACCCCGCCAAGAACCCGCACCGCCGGCAGCGGCGCGGAGCTGGGGGGTGACGGCGGTTACCTGGTGGATCAGCTTTGCACCGGGGTTCTTCCGGGGATCGGCGTCGTAAAGACCGTCGATGTCGCTCAAGAGCACCAGCAGGTCGGCCCCGCACAGCCGGGCCACAATGGCCGAGAGGGTATCGTTGTCGCCCAGAATTTTGGCCTGGCCGGTCTCGATCTCCGCCGAGGAGACCGAGTCGTTCTCATTGACCACGGGGATGACGCCCAGCTCCAGCAGCGCCTGGAAGGTGTTGCGCAGGTGCTCGGACCGGGTGGGGGAGTCCACATCCTCCCCGGTGAGTAGGATTTGAGCGACTACCCGGTTATACTCGCCGAAAAGTTTGTCGTAGAGGTGCATCATCATGCACTGCCCCACGGCGGCGGCGGCCTGCTTCATCCGCAGTTGGGCGGGCCGCTCTTTCAGATTCATCTTGGCCGTTCCGATTCCGATGGCCCCGGAGGAGACCAACACCACCTCATGCCCCATCCCCTCCAGGTCGGAGAGGGTGCGGGCCAGGCGGTCCATATTGTGCAGGTTCAGCCGCCCTGTGCTGTGAGTAAGGGTGGAGGTACCCACCTTCACTACAATGCGCAGCGGCCCAATGGCTCGCTTCAAATTCTTCACGCTCCTGTTCGCGCTCTCCGCGGCAAAAAAGCAGCACAGCGGAGGTGAAAAAAGTATACCATAAAAACCGCTACGGCGAAAGACTAAACCTTACGTTCAGCACAAAAGAAGAAATCCCGGCAGATAAATTTGAAAATTTTGTGCCTGTTTGGACCATTTGTTATTGAAATCAGAACAAAATTGGAGTACAATATGCTCCGTCAATGGAGCGGAAATGCAAATGGACGAGGTGGTTTTGTGCTCAACATTGTTCTGGTGGAACCAGAGATCCCCATGAACACCGGAAATATCGCGCGCACCTGCGCGGCCACGCGCAGCCGGCTCCACCTCATCAAGCCGCTGGGGTTCGACATCAGCGATAAGGCGGTCAAACGGGCCGGCCTGGACTACTGGCATATGGTGGACCTGCACGTATATGAAAACGTGGAGGACTTCTTCGCGCGCACCGGCGCCAGGGATCTGTGGCTGGCTACGGCCAAGGCGTCCAAGCCCTATACCGAGGCGGAGTTTCACGACGGTTGCTTTCTGGTGTTCGGCAAGGAGACCGCCGGCCTGCCGGAGCCGCTGAAAGCCGCGTTTCCCCAGCGCTGTATCCGTATTCCCATCCGGGAGGGGGCCCGTTGCCTGAACCTGGCCAATTCGGTGGCCGTCCTGGCCTTTGAGGCCCTGCGCCAGCAGGGTTTCCCGGGGCTGGCGTGTTCCGCCCCGCCGGCCCGGCCGGAGTAGGCTGCCAGCCTCACCCCAGCGCTCTCCAGATTCATGGCAGTCCAACCCGCGTGATCGGAGAAATGAAAGGAGTCAATTGACATGAACTACAACAAGAAGACCGTCAAGGACATCGACGTCAAGGGGAAAAAGGTCCTGCTGCGCTGCGACTTCAACGTCCCCATGGCCAAGGACGGCAGCGGGACCATCACCGATGACAAGCGCATCCGCGCCGCCCTGCCCACCATCCAGTACCTGCTGGACCAGGGCGCGGCCGTCATCGCCTGCTCCCACCTGGGCAAGCCCGTGGCCACCTTTGATTCCTATGTGAAAAAGCAGACGGAAAAGGGGAAGGACCCCGCCTCCATCACCGAGGAGTCCTGGAAGAAGTCTCTGGCGCAGCTGAGCCTGGCCCCCGTGGCCAAGCGCCTGTCCGAGCTGCTGGGCAAGGATGTCATCATGGCCAAGGACGTGGTGGGCCCCGACGCCCAGGCCAAGGCCGCCGCCCTGAAGCCCGGCGAGATCATGCTCCTGGAGAACACCCGCTTTGAGAAGGGCGAGACCAAGAACGACCCGGAGCTGGCCAAGGCCATGGCGTCCATGGCGGAAGTCTATGTGTCCGACGCCTTCGGCGCGGTGCACCGCGCCCACGCCTCCACCGCCGGTGTGGCCGACTACCTGCCCGCCGTCAGCGGCTTCCTGATCCAGAAGGAGCTGGAGATCATCGGCGGCGCCCTCTCCAATCCCAAGCGCCCCCTGGTGGCCATCCTGGGCGGCAGCAAGGTCTCCTCCAAGATCGGCGTGATCAACAATCTCCTGGAGATCGCCGACACCATCATCATCGGCGGCGGCATGGCCTACACCTTCTCGGCCGCCCAGGGCGGTAAGGTGGGCGACAGCTTGCTGGAGGCCGACTGGGAGTCCTATGCCAACGACATGGTGAAGAAGGCCCAGGAGAAGGGCGTCAAGCTCCTTCTGCCGGTGGATACCGTCATCGCCAACGCCTTTGCCGCCGACGCCGAGCACAAGGTGGTCAAGACCGGCGAGATCCCCGACGGCTGGCAGGGCCTGGACATCGGGCCGGAGACGGTGAAGCTCTACTGCGACGCGGTGAAGGACGCGGGCACCGTAATCTGGAACGGCCCCATGGGCGTATTCGAATTCCCCGCCTTTGCCAAGGGCACCGAGGCTGTGGCCGAGGCCCTGAGCAAGACCAGTGCCATCACCATCATCGGCGGCGGCGACAGCGCCGCGGCGGTGCAGCAGCTGGGATATGCCGACAAGATGACTCATATTTCCACCGGCGGCGGCGCCTCCCTTGAGTTCATGGAGGGCAAGGAGCTCCCCGGCGTGGCGTGCCTTCTGGACCGGTAAGACGTTCCGAAGGAAGGGAAAGATTCCAGCTGGACAGGGAGGTCTGTGATGAAGCTGAAATACGTGTTGATCGCGGGATTGGCTGTTCTGATCGTGGTTATGGCCTTGAGCGCCGCAGCCTGACGCCCGTCCAGAGGGAGAAACGGCGGTATGGAGGCGCTTTTCCGCGCAGTTCGGGGAAAAGCGCTTGACAACCGGAAAAAATAACGTAAAATAATTGAATTGGGCCGGAAGTGGACACCTCCGGCCCAATCCGCAGAACGTGGGTTCATGCGGCCGCTTTTGTAGAATGCATGATGAACCATGAGGAGGCAACTATACCGATGAACAGAAGATACCGCAAGACGATTATTGCTGGAAACTGGAAGATGAATAAGACCCTCTCCGAGACCCGGGCTTTCGCCGAGGAGCTCAAACCCCTGCTGGGCAAGCCCAAGTGGTGCGAGGTGGTGCTCTGCGTACCCTATGTGAACATCCCCGCTGCGGTCCGGCTCTTCAAGGAGTGCCGGGTGGCCATTGGCGCGGAGAACGTCCACTATGAGTCCCACGGCGCCTACACCGGCGAAGTTTCGGCTGAAATGCTCAAGGAGCTGGGCGTGAAGTACGTCATCATCGGCCATTCCGAGCGGCGCACTTACTATAACGAGACGGATTTCACCGTCAACAAGAAGGTCCACGCGGCCCTGGAGGCCGGCCTCTACCCCATCGTCTGCGTGGGCGAGAGCTTGGAGCAGCGGGAGCTGGGCGTGACCATGGACCTGATCTCCTACCAGGTCAAGGCCGCCCTGGCCGGCGTGCCCGCCGAGAAGATGCGCCATGTGGTCATCGCCTATGAGCCCCTGTGGGCCATCGGCACCGGCAAGACCGCCACTGCCGAGCAGGCCGGCGAGGTCTGCGAGGCCATCCGCGCCGTGATCCGCAAGCTCTACGGCGCCCGTGTCGCCCGCTCCGTCACCATCCAGTACGGCGGCTCCATGAACGCGAAGAACGCCCATGAGCTCCTGGCCCAGCCCGACGTGGACGGCGGCCTGATTGGCGGCGCGTCCCTGAAGGCCCCCGATTTCGTGGAGATCGTCAACGCGGCCAACCAGGAGTGAGCTTGAAATTAAGAACGCGAGAAGAGAGTGACCCAGCCAAATGGAGGATGGATCGATTCCAGCTTTTCTTAATTTTTTCAGAACAGAGGTTTATCTATGAGTAAGACTCCGACTACCCTGATTATCATGGACGGATTCGGCCTGCGGGAGGAGACAAAGGGCAACGCCATTGCCAATGCCCGCAAGCCCTTCCTGGACCATGTCTTTTCCGCCTGCCCCGGCTGCAAGCTGGAGGCCTCCGGCCTGGCCGTGGGCCTGCCCGAGGGGCAGATGGGCAACAGCGAGGTGGGCCACACCAACATCGGCGCCGGCCGGGTGGTCTTTCAGGATCTGCCCCGCATCAGCAAGGCGGTGGCAGACGGCACCTTTTTTGAAAATCCGGCCTATTGCGAGGCCATGGACGACTGCCGGGAGCGGGGCACCGCTCTGCACCTGATGGGCCTGCTCTCCGACGGCGGCGTGCACAGCCATATCACGCATGTCTTCGCCCTGCTGGAGATGGCCAAGCGCCGCGGCCTCTCCAAGGTCTATGTCCACTGCTTCCTGGACGGCCGCGACGTGCCCCCCAGCTCGGGCAAGGGCTATGTGGAGCAGCTGGCGGCCAAGTGCAAGGAGATCGGCGTAGGCCAGATTGCCACCGTCATGGGCCGCTACTACGCCATGGACCGGGACAAGCGCTGGGAACGCCTGCAGCGGGCCTATGACGCCATTGCCTGCGGGGAAGCGCCCTTTGAGGCGGACCCCGCCGCCGCCGTGCAGAAGTCCTATGACGCCGGCGTGACCGACGAGTTTGTGGAGCCGGTGGTGTGTGCAAAGGACGCCGCGGTCAGCGAGGGCGACTCGGTGATCTTCTTCAACTTCCGTCCCGACCGGGCCCGGGAGATCACCCGCTGCTTTGTGGACCCCGATTTCACCGGCGTGGAGCGGAAAAAGGGCTATTTCCCGGTCACCTATGTCTGCACCACCGAGTACGACGCCACCATGCCCAATGTGAGCATCGCCTTCCCCCACAAGGAGCTGCACAACATCTTCGGCGAGTATATCAGCAAGCTGGGCCTGACCCAGCTGCGCATCGCGGAGACGGAGAAGTATGCCCACGTGACGTTCTTCTTCAACGGCGGCGCGGAGCAGGTCTTCCCCGGCGAGGACCGCTGCCTCATCCCCTCGCCCAAGGTGGCCACCTATGACCTGAAGCCCGAGATGAGCGCCGATGAGGTGGCCGCCGAGGCTGTCAAGCGCATTGAGAGCGGCAATTATGACGTAATCATCCTCAATTTTGCCAACTGCGATATGGTGGGCCACACCGGCGTGTACGAGGCGGCCCGCCTGGCTGTGGAGGCTGTGGACGCCTGCGTAGGCCAGGTGGTGGAGGCCACCACCAAGATGGGCGGCGTGTCCCTCATCACCGCCGACCACGGCAACGCCGACCGCATGCTGGAGGACGACGGCGTGACGCCTTACACCGCCCACACCACCAACCTGGTGCCGTTCTATATCGTGGGCGCCGATGTAAAGCTGCGCGACGGCAAGCTGGCGGACATCGCCCCCACCATGCTGGACCTCATGGGCTTGGAGAAGCCCGCGGAGATGGACGGGCAGACTCTGATTGTGACAGAGTAAGCCGGAAGATCTCCCATATTCCCGAGTCAGCCCCCCGGCGCCGGCCGCTCCGGCCGGCCGTCCCCCGCCTGGCGCGGGGGATGGGCAGAGATACAACCTGCCTTCCCGAGAGGTGAGGGCGCCGGCATTTCGCCGGAGGGAGGAGCGATCCTCCCGAGTAAAGAAAGGAGTAGATTTCCCATGAAGCAGATCATCGAAATCGTTGACGTGGTCGGGCGCGAGATCCTGGACAGCCGCGGCAACCCCACCGTTGAGGTCGAGGTTTTCCTGGAGGACGGCACCGTCGGCCGCGCCGCGGTTCCCTCCGGCGCTTCCACCGGCATTTACGAGGCCTGCGAGCTGCGGGACGGCGATAAGAGCCGCTATATGGGCAAGGGCGTCCTGAATGCCGTGGAGAATGTGAACACCAAGATCGCCGAGTGCCTGGTGGGCATGAACGTGCTGGATCAGGTGTCCATCGACAAGGCGATGATCGAGCTCGACGGTACCCCCAACAAGACCAACCTGGGCGCCAACGCCATCCTGGGCGCCTCTCTGGCCTGCGCCAAGGCCGCTGCCGAGAGCCTGGGCACCAGCCTGTACAACTATATCGGCGGCGTGAACGCCAA
>CALXCU010000140.1 GCA_944386885.1 uncultured Oscillospiraceae bacterium
CCTGCTTCTTGGTGCCCACAAAGAGCAGGGTCTGGCCGCTCTCGCCCAGGGAACGGACGAAGTTGTAGGCCTCCTCCAGCTTCTTCACGGTCTTCTGGAGATCAATGATATAGATCCCGTTGCGCTCCGTGTAAATGTAGGTGGCCATCTTGGGGTTCCACCGGCGGGTCTGGTGACCGAAGTGAACGCCGGCCTCCAGAAGCTGCTTCATCGAAACGACTGCCATGATTTTTTTCCTCCTTTTGTTGTACCTCCACCCGCGTCCTCTTCCCTGCCCACCCTTGCGGGCACCGGGCACAGAATCAGCGGATGTGTGGAATCATGCTCTGGTATTATATCGCACTCTTCCGCCAGATGCAAGTATTATTTTCCCGAATCTTCCCTTTTTGATCCGTTTTCTTGAGACAGATCCATCTCACCGGCGAAAAAGGCCCGGTTGTGGCGGCAGGCCGGGTGGTCCGGCCGGAAGGCGGCGGCCCGCTCGTTCCAGTAGACGGCCCGCTCCCGCTCCCCCAGGTTCCAGGCGCACACGCACAGCTGTATGCAGGGCAGGAAGCCGTGGCAGTCGGGGACGATAAAAGCCCCCGACCGGGGGTCCCAGGGGCAGTCCAGGGCCCGCTCATACCAGCGCGCGGCCTGGGCATAGTCCGCCCGCTCCATCCAAAGCCGTCCCAGGTCGCAGCAGACCTCGGCCCGGGGCGCGTCGAACGCCAGGCTCTCCAGCAGGGCCCGCAGAGCCTGGCGGGGCTTTCCCAATGCCTGGTAGCACGCCCCCAAGGTGCGGCAGGCCTCGATGTTATTCTCCTTCCATCCCCAGCCCACAGTGAGGAAGTCCTCCAGCACCTGGACGGCCTCGGCGTGCCGTCCGTGGGCAGAGAGCTCCCGTCCGTAATAAAACTGCTCCCGGGGGGTCAGGTTCCGTGCTCCCGCCGCCCGCTCCAGAATGCGCCGGGTGCGCTCCGGGTCGCTGGGGCGCTCCTTCCGGTGGGTGACGGCGGCCTGGGTGTAGAGGATCTCCCCCGCCGGGACAATAGCCTCGTGGACCGCCCCCTCCCAGCGCAGGCTGGGGGAGGCCCGCAGGATGCGCTCCCGGCAGTAGGTGAGGGTGGGGCGCCCCTCTGTGTCCACCCCGGCGTGGTAGGGGGCCATGACCACGTCGGGCCCGGGGAGCTGCTCCCGCTTGAGGGCCAGGAACGCCTCCCGGTCAGCCGGGAGAAGCACGTCGTCCGCGTCCAGCCACATGCGGTAGGACATGGTGGACTGCTCGAAGGAGAAGTTCCGGGCGGCGGCAAAGTCGTCCCGCCAGGGAAAGTCATAGACCTTGCCGGTGAAGCGCCGGGCGATGGCCCGGGTGGCGTCGGTGGAGCCGGTGTCCACCACCACCAGCTCGTCATAGAGCCCGGCGGCGCTCTCCAGACAGCGCTCCAGCACGTCCGCCTCATCGCGGACGATGAGGCACAGGGAAAGGGTATCCATAGCCACCTCCAAAAGCGATCTCCCCTCAGTCTATGCGCCTACCCCCGCCGGGTTTCCGGCATGAAGGCCCCGGGCGGCGCATACCTCTCAGGTGATGGGAGGTGGGGACATGGACCTGCTGGGACGGCTGGCCGGGTGGCTGTGGGAGCCCTGGCTGCTGGGACTTTTTCTCTTTACGGGGCTGTGGTACTCTCTGCGCACGGGTTTCTTCCAGTTTTTCGGCCTGAAGCGCTGGCTGAGGGCCACGGCGGGCAAGCTCCTGCACCCCGCCAAAGGCCCTGGAACGGGCGGCCTGAGCCAGACCCAGGCCCTGGCCACCGCCCTGGCCTCCACCATCGGCACGGGGAGCATCGCCGGGGTGGCCACCGCCATTTTCTACGGCGGGCCGGGGGCAGTATTCTGGATGTGGGTGTCCGCCCTGCTGGGGATGATGACCAGCTGCGCCGAAAAAGCCCTGGCGGTACGCTACCGGGAAAAGGCCCCTGGCGGGGGCTGGCAGGGCGGACCCATGTGCTACCTCGCCCGGGGGCTGGGGTGGAAGGGCATGGCCGCTCTCTTCTCCCTGTGCTGCGTGGGGGCCTCCCTGGCGGGGGGCAATCTGGTACAGGCCAACTCCATCGCCACTGCTCTGGAGGCCTCCTTTGGCTGGGACCCGCTGGCCGTGGGCTCCGCCGTGGCCCTGGCCTGCGGGGCGGTCATCCTGGGGGGCGTGGGGCGCATCGGCCGCTTCAGTGAACGTCTGGTCCCCCTGATGGCCCTCCTCTTCCTGGGAGGGGGGATCGTGGTGCTGGCCGCCCGGGCCCAGGCCATTCCCGCCGCCCTGGCCGCCATTCTGGAGGGGGCTCTCTCCCCCAAGGCCGCCCTGGGCTATGGTATGGGCGCCGCCCTGCGCTATGGGGTGGCCCGGGGAGTCTTCACCAACGAGGCGGGCATGGGTTCCTCCGCCATGGCCCACGCCGCCGCCCAGGTAGACAACCCGGCGGAGGAGGGCATGTGGGGGATCTTCGAGGTCTTTGTGGCCACCGTACTGGTGTGCACCGTCACCGCCCTGGTCATCCTGACCACCGGGGTCTACTCCCCCGAGGCGGCCCTGGCCGCCATTCGGGCGGGGACCGTGGCGGACGCCATGCTGGGCGCGCCCCTGTCAGCGGCCGCGTTCGCCACCGTATTGGGCCGCTGGGGCGAGGGGCTGGTGGCAGTGTGCCTGCTGCTGTTCGCCTTCACCTCCCTGGTGGGGTGGAGTTACTACGGCGAGCGGGGGCTGAGCTATCTCGCCGGCGGGACGCGGGGCCGGACCGGTTACCGCCTTTTCTTTCTGGCCGCCATCGTGCTGGGGAGCGTGGGGGATCTGAGCGCCGTATGGGAGCTCTCCGACCTGTGGAACGGTCTGATGGCCCTGCCCAACCTGCTGGCCCTGCTGTGGCTGACCCCGGAGGCCCTGGACCTGCTGCGGCCGTGGATCACAGGCCGGAGGCGGTAAAAACCGGGAGCGGCCTGTGCCGCTCCCGGTTTTCCAGCGTATGAACTTAATAATTCTTCGCCTGAAGCTCAAAATAGGCCTGGGGATGGGCGCAGACCGGGCAGACCTGGGGCGCAGTGCGGCCGAAGTGGAGGTGTCCGCAGTTGCGGCACTTCCAGACATACTCGCCGTCCTTCTCAAAGACCTTGCCCTCTTCCAGGTTCTTCAGCAGGGCCAGGTAGCGCTCCTCGTGCTCCTTCTCGATCTTGCCGACCCCCTCAAACAGGAAAGCCAGGCGGGTGAAGCCCTCTTCCCGGGCGGTCTCCGCCATCTCCTTGTACATCTGGGTCCACTCCTCGTTCTCCCCGGCGGCCGCGGCCTTCAGGTTGGCGGCAGTGTCCCCGATGCCCGAGAGCTCCTTGAACCAGAGCTTGGCGTGCTCCTTCTCGTTGCCGGCGGTCTCCTCAAAGATGGCGGCGATCTGCTCGTACCCCTCCTTCTTGGCTTTGCTGGCAAAGTAGGTGTACTTGTTGCGGGCCATGCTCTCACCCGCAAACGCTTTCCACAGATTGGCTTCGGTCTTGCTTCCCTTGAGTTCCATGTTGAAATCCTCCTTTTTTCTTGCATTTCGTCTATGTATGCCCGCCCGGGGCTTCTCCGGGCGGGACGGCTGCCGTTTTCCTATCCTTCGCCCTTCCAGAAGCCGTGGAGGTTGCAGATCTCATAGGCCTCCACGCTCCCGCCCTTGCTGAAGGTGCGCAGCTCAGGCGCGTCGCCGGGCTTGGGGAAGCGGAGGGTCACCGTATCCCCCGTAACGGCGGCGATCATGGTGATAGAGTGCTCGCTGAGCATCGGGTGGGTTACCGAGCCCACCTTCACGGTCACGGTCTCCCCGCTGCCGTGGGGGGTGCGCTCCACCACGGGGACATGCTTCTCCTGGGCGGCGTCCGTCGTGTTGGGGACCCATTCCTCCATCTTCTCCCCGCAGCAGACCAGGGGAACGCCCTTGTCCACCACCTTCAAGGCCACATTGCCGCAATGAGCGCAGCGGTAAAGCTTGAATTCCATCTCCATTATCCTCCTTTTGGGGGCGGATTCGCCCCGGCTCTATTGTTTGTGTCCGGCGTGTCTGCCGTTCAAGAAGTTTTTCCCAGGTCCTCCGCCGCGCAGCGGGCGCACCGGCCGTGGAAAATCAGCTCGTGCCCCTCCACCTGGTGCGGGCTTGCACCGGCGGCCTGTTCATCCAAGGCCTGAAAATAGGGCAGATCCATATCGTACACCGCGCCGCAGCAGTCGCAGCGGAAATGGCTGTGCGGCCGGGTATCGGCGTCGTACCGCTCCACCGGGAAGGCCATCCGGGTGATAAGCCCCTCGCTGGAGAGCAGATTCAGATTCCGGTACACCGTGCCCAGGCTGAGGTTTGGGTGCTCCGCCTTCAGCCATTGATAGAGCATTTCCGCCGTGGGGTGTTCGCGGGTGTGGAGCAGGGCCTGATAGATCAGTTCCCGCTGGCGGGAATACCGCTTACCACTCATCTTGTTCCTCCCTTCCTTATCAGTAAGTATTCCTGTTATTGTTAATATACCATATCCCGTTTGCGATTGCAAGTCTTTTTTCTGAAATGTTCCTCACGCACGCCAGGCCCGTGTATAAAGACTGCCCCGCTGCGGCACGCTAGGGGCAGGATCATCCCCGTCTCGTGCGAGACCGAAGTTTTGGAATAAAGGAGGATACCCTAATGAACCGTCTCTTCTCCACGCTGGCCTTGGCCGGCGTACTGCTCCTGGCCGCCGCCGGCTGTTCCAGCCGGGATGCAGCGCCCACGCCCACGCCCGCTGCCACTGTGCACCCCTCGGATACGGTGGAACCTTCCGCCACCGTGCGGCCCTCTAACGCCCTGGAAGAGGGCGCGGAGGACGTTGGCCAGGCGGCCCGGCGGGCTGCCGACGGCGCGGGCGACCTGGTCCGGGATGCCGCCGACGGGGTGGGCGACGCCGCCCGGGATATGGGCAACGCGGTCCAGAGGGCCATGGAATAACCTCCGGGCGCGCAGAGGGGCGCGGGGAAGCAAATGCTTCGCCGCGCCCCGTTTTGCCCCCTTGTCACCGCTGGAGGCCCCGCTTTTCATCCACATAGTCCTCGTTGCCCAGGAAGTAGTCCTCAATGAGCTCCCACCGCTCCGGAGTGGTCATCTCGGTGAGGAAGAAGGCGGAGAGGAGCTCCTGCTGGTGCTTGTGGCGCTGGTGAATGGCCTGGAGCACCGCGTTGCGGTAGTTCCCGCTGGCCAGCAGGGAGAGCTTGGACGGGTCGTTGACGCGCAGGAAGACCTCCGCCTTCTCGCCGCCCCGGATCTCATAGCTGGCCAGGCCCAGCAGCTCCAGCACCCGCAGCAGGGGCATGATCTCAATGGGCCGGTCGGGGCTGAGGGGGTAGAAGCGCCGGAACACCCGCTCCTCCCCCGCCGGGACGCAGGGCGTCATCAACCGCCGGAAGTAGCTGGGCAGGCGGTCATAGGCGCTGCTGCTGACAAAGTAGACCGGCTCCTCCTCCCCCGGCTGCCGCCGCCGGCGCAGGACCCGCACCTGGCTGCGGGTATGGGTGAAGGCGGCGTTCTCGTTGTTGGTCTCGGTAAACATGTCCAAAAGGACAAAGAGCTTTTCATTGGGCAGGGCTTTCTCTCCCAGCAGCGCCTCCAGATCCCGGGCGAAGTCCAGGCGGGTGAAGTGCTTGACCTCCCCGGTCTTGTAGCGCTGGAAGAGGGTGTGGAAGGCCCCTACGATCCGCTCCACCTCCTGCTGTATCACCTCGAAGTCCTGGTTGTAGCGGATCTCCACCCGGGTGCGGGGGGCCACATGGTAGGTGCTCCCGCCGTGGCGGAAGGTCTCCTCAAAGAAGGCCCGCTTGAACATGCCGAAGGTCTGCTCCGGGTAGAACCGCTCCCAGATGCGCTCCATATCGGCCAGGTAGACGCCTCCCGTGCTGTACACCTGCACATCGGAGGCCCGGGAGCCCTCCCCTGCGTGGAGGGTATGGTGCGTCCCTCCGCCCTGGCGCTGGACATAGTCACCGTATTTCTTCAAAAAGGCGCTCTCGATCTCCGCCGGGACGGTGATATAGTTTTTGCTGAGCATGGCCCGGGGCCGGACAATGAGCACCGGGAAGCTGTAGCGGTTGTTGATGTCCTTGGCCAGGAGCATGAGCCCGGCCTTGGTGCGGTTCTCCACCTCGGTCTCGGGGAAAAGGTATTCAAAGGTCTCGGCCGCCACCAGCAGATTGCGCCGCTTTCGGGCCTGGTAGAGGTCGCAGAGCTTCTTGAGCATCTCCTGGAGCTGGTACTGCCGCATTTCGGAGATGCTGTTCAGGGCCCGGACATAGCGCAGGTCGCTGGGGAAGTAGTCGATGTGGGCGGTGCCCTGGAGCCCCGGGTCCCGGGCGGCGCGGCCGATCTCCTGCACATAGTCGGCCAGGGTCCCCGTGGGGGCGAAGTGGATCACATGCCGGATGTCCCCCACGTCCACACCCATGCCAAAGGCCTTGGTACACAGCAGGCCCATGGCCTCGCCGGACTTGTAGCTGCGCTCCACCATGCGCCGCTCTCCAGTGTAGAGCTGGCCGTGGTAGCGGCGGATCTTCCCGTGCTCTGCGGCGGCGAGCAGCCGGTAGGCCTGCTCCACCTGGCTCTTGTAGGGGAAGTAGGCCAGCACCTTCTCCCCCGCGGAGACATACTGGCGCACCCGGTCCAGGGTCATCTGGAGCTTGGCGGCCTCCACCCCCTCCGCGCCGGCCTCCTCCCGGCTGTGGCGGGCGATGTCGAAGGAGATGTCCTCCCGGCGCACATTGCCCAGGTGGAGGATGGTCCGCTCCAGGCCCAGCTCCTGGATGGTGTCGTTGACCACATCGTCCTCCCCGGAATAGACCGCCGTGGCGGTGAGGCAGAGCACCGGGAAGCTCAGGCCGTCCCGCTTGGCCTTCTTTAAAAAGTCCCCCAGGAACCAGTAGTCCGAGCGGAAGTCCCGGCCCCAGCTGGTGACCGTGTGGGCCTCGTCGATGACCACCAGGCCCACTGCCCGGCCGCCCAGGAAGGTCTGTAAGTGGGTGCTCAGCAGCAGCTCCGGGGCCAGATAGATGAGGGACTTCCTGCCCGCGCGGATCTCCTCGATGACGGCGGTGCGCTCCTCCATGGACATGGAGGAGTTGATGCACGCGGCAATGGAGACGCCCCGTTCCCGGTTGAGCTGGTCCACCTGGTCGTTCATCAGGGCGATGAGGGGGGAGACCACGATGGTCACGCACTGGTATTTCTCCGCCAGGTACAGGGCGGGCAGCTGAAAGAGGATGGACTTGCCCGAGCCGGTAGGAGCGGTGATGAACACATTGCTGTAGGCCTCCCCCGCCAGGGAGCGCTCACACTGGTCCGCGATCTCCGCAATGATCTGTCCCTGGGAGAGGAGCTCCGTCTCTCGGGAGACATCCGGATCCCGGTAGAAGAGCAGGGGCCGGAAAGAGGCCCCCGCCCCCCAATATTTCCGCAGCAGTGGGAGGAAGAGCTCCTCGTGGTAGACGGACGGCTCCCGGTAGAGCTCCACTTCATCCACCGAGAAGGAGATGCCCAGGGCGTGGAGGGCCATCCCCAGGGCCTGTTCCCGTGGGCGCAGGGTCTCCCCGTGCTGGAGGAGGACACAGCTCTCCCCCTTCCCCTCCAGCAGGTCCAGCCGGTAGGCCCAGTCTGCCTGGCTGCCCGCCTCGATGAGGCGGCCTTCGCCCTCCCCGCTGTCCTCCCACTCCCCCGTCCAGAAGGGCCGGTACTCCACCTGGCTGCTCTCCACTACGGCGGGGAGCACCAGGGCCCGCCCCCCCTCCAGCAGCTTAACGTCCCCATAGTACTGGGCCAGCAGGGCGGTTGCCTCATCGGAGGCCTCCTTCTCCTCCTGGAAGAAGTCAAAAAGCCCCAGGGCCTCCCCATAGGACAGGCAGCTGGGGGACCAGGGGGAGAAGAGGTTGTTCTCCCAGACCACGATTTTCCCCGCCTTCACCCGGGGCAGCATCTCCCGCACCGCCAGCAGCTCCTCGTAAAAGGCCACCCGGGGTCCCTCTCTCCCCTGGATGGCCGCGACCAGCTCCACCCAGCTCTCGCTCAGGGCCCCCACATCCAGCGTACCGCCCGCCAGGAAGGCCTGCCCGGGCAGCAGCCGCCCCGGACAGTCGGCAAGCCACCGGACCTGCTCCAGGCC
The DNA here is from genome assembly GCA_944386885.1 of uncultured Oscillospiraceae bacterium. GTDB lineage: Bacteria > Bacillota > Clostridia > Oscillospirales > Oscillospiraceae > Pseudoflavonifractor_A. The sequence goes on from CALXCU010000140.1 coordinate 8,167, forward strand.
AAAGCCCTTGAACACATGCAGGGCGTCGTCTCCCTCTGTCAGGAGCTCCTCTACCCTCTTCTGGAACAGCTTTTCAAAGGCCATCTTCTCTTCCACGTCCATTCCCCTTTCTCCCGGCCCCCGGGCCGCGCTCCATGCGGATTTCTTTCTATAAGAGAAGTATAACACAAAACAGCCCGTTCGTCTATTTTCGCGCGCCCGGAAACGGGCAGAGGTCCGGGACCCGCCTGGGTCCCGGACCTCCTATTTCACTGAGCTTCCGCTGCCCTTCCGGGCGGAGCCGCCGCTCAGTCCAGGCCGCGCTGAAGCATGGCGGCCAGCTCAGCCCGGGTGGCGGGGCCGGACGGGTCCAGCCGCCCGCCATCCCTGCCGGTGAGGATCCCCTGGTCCACCGCCCAGCGCACCGCGTCAAGGCCTCCGGCGGAGACCGCTGCGCCGTCGGCGTAGGCGCTCAGATCGGCCGTGCCCGGCTGTGCCCCGGCCAGGCGGTAGAGGGCGGCCGCTGCCTCCTCCCGGGTGACGGCGGCACTGGGGTCAGCGCTGTCACATAGGCCGTTTTCCGCGCCCCAGGCCATGCCTGCCGCGTACCAGGCCGCGCCGGCGGCGGTGTCCACCCCCTCCGTCCGGGCCAGCACGGTCATCAGCATCCCCCGGGTAACGGGGGCGTCGGGCGCGAAGGCATCCGCCGAGACACCGGTCATCCAGCCGTTCTCCGCCACGGCGGCGATGCTCTCCGCCGCCCAGTGACTGGCCGGGACGTCGGCAAAGCGGGCCGAGAGATCCGCCGCCTCCAGAGGCTCCCCGGAGAGCATGTGGGCGTAGATGGCGTTGGTCACATAGCGGTAGTCATCCTGCTGGTGGGCCCGGTTGTTCACGGAGTTGGCAAAAATGGTCAGGTCCATGCCGTCCCGCTCCAGGGCGATGGCCTCCGCAAAGCCGTCCAGGGTGGTCCCATCCTCGTTGAGGCAGCACCCGGCCAGAAAGCTGTCCTCCGCCGCGGCCTGGATGAGGACCCGGGCCCCCTCGGGCACCGCAGTCAGCACCGCGCAGCCATAGGTGTAGGCCACATAGTCCTCGTCCGCCTCATAGCTGGCGGTGATCAGCCCGCCGCCGGGATAGGTGACGGTGTGCAGCGCCTCCATGCCCAGGGTAGTGTATGCCAGGTCGGGGACCAGGTGCTCGGCAATGTAGCCCAGCGGGGCGGAGCCGGTGGCGATATAGGGGGTGCCTGCGCGGACGGCGGCCACGGCGGCCTCTCCCCTCTCGCCCTGGTCCAGTGCCACGTTGCCCACGATCAGATCGGCCTGGGCGGGGTCGCCGGTGACGGCAAAACCCAGCTGCTCCACATAGGCCTCCACATCGTAGTTGGAGGTGCCGTTGCTGTAGACATTGCGGTAGTTGGCATAGCCGTAGCCCTGGCGGAACCACTGGGAGAAATAGCCCTCGGTGATGGCCGCGCCGGAGAAGGGGTCATACCGCCCGGCCAGGAAGAGCGTGGGCCGCTCAATGGCCTGGGCCTGGGGCATCTCGCTCACCCGGTCTGCGGAGAGGACAAAGTCGTCCGCCACGGACGCATAGCTCTCCAGAGAGAGGACAAAGTCGCCCTCATACGTCCCTTCGGTGATCATGCCCACCGTCTCGCCCGCGTCCAGCAGGGCGTTGACCGCCCGGACAGCCTCATTTCCGCTGTTGGAGAGGACCACGATACTGCCGCTCTCTCCGGCGAGCTCCGAGGCGCCCGCAACGCTGGTCACCTCGGTGAGCACGCCGTCAAAGGCACCCGCAGCGGTGACGGCCATGCAGTCGAAGCCCCGCATGGCGGGGAAGTTGGACACCGACTCGGAGTACAGGTCGGGGAAGCCAGAGGCGGAGGCGTCGGCCCCCTGCCAGAGCACGGCGTTGGCGTAGTTCCTCTTGGCCTGGTGCATATCCACCACCAGGGAACCGGCCGCGTAAGTGGTCCCATTCACCGTGGTATCCGCATCCAGGGTGGACACCCGCACCCCGTTGCGCAGGAGAAACTCCCCCATCTCATAAGCGTCGGCGATGTCCCGCTGGGAGGCGGCATCCACGGGGATGACATAGTACTCGGGGAAGTAGTTGCCGTTCTCCTCGTAGGGGGTCCGCCAGGTATCGGGGGCGAGCTGGTTGTTGTTCACATCCACATACCACTGCTCCATGTCCTCCCGGTGGTCCTCGTTCTCAATGCCGCGGCGGAAGAACTCCAGCTGGTTGGAATAGATGTCGTCCTTGTGCTCCATAACGTAGTCGATCAGGCCATAGACGCCGTACTCGAACAGGTCGGTGGAGGCCTCGTTGTTGTAGGGGGTCTCAATGGTGTAGCCCAGGGAGCCGCAGTTGAGCATGGCGTAGCTGGGGCCGTAGTTGGTGCACAGGTCGTCCCA
>CALXCU010000141.1 GCA_944386885.1 uncultured Oscillospiraceae bacterium
CTGTACTCCAAGTAAGAGAGAGCGTACCCTCGATTATTGGTGAGCTGTAATACCAGGCGGCGGGCTGCCCGGCCCGCCGCTGCGAAAAGGAGGGTAACACATGGTAGAAATCGAAAAGCCGCGCATCCAATGTGAGGAGAACCCCGGTGACGGCTCCTATGGCAAGTATGTGGTCGAACCTCTGGAGCGCGGTTACGGCATCACGCTGGGGAATTCCCTGCGCCGCATCCTGCTCTCTTCTCTGCCTGGCACCGCGGTGACTTCGATCAAGATCGCCGGTGTACAGCACGAGTTCACGACCATTCCCGGCATTAAGGAGGACGTGACGGAGATCGTCCTTAATGTCAAGCATATCATCGCCAAGCTCCACAGTGAGGGGGTCAAGACGGTCTATATTGAGGCCAGCGGCGAGTGTGAAGTCACCGCCGGCGACATCAAGGCCGACGGTGAGGTGGAGGTGCTCAACCCCGAGCTCCACATTGCCACTCTGGGCCCCGACGCCAGCCTGAACATGGAGCTGACCCTGTCCCACGGCCGGGGCTATGTCTCCGCTGACCGGAACAAGCCCGCCCAGGCCGTGATCGGCCTGATCCCGGTGGATTCCATTTACACGCCTGTGCGGAAGGTCAACTACACCGTGGAGCCCACCCGCGTGGGGGATCAGACGGACTTCGACAAGCTGACGCTGGAGGTGTGGACCAACGGAACCATCACCGCCCGGGACGCGGTGAGCCTGGGCGCCCGGATCCTGTGCGACCACTTCGTCCTCTTCACCGATCTCTCGGAGACCATGGGCTCCAAGTCCACGGTGGTGGAGAAGAGCGAGGCCCAGCGGGATAAGGTACTGGAGCTGACCATTGAGGAGCTGGATCTGTCCGTCCGCTCCTTCAACTGCCTCAAGCGCGCCAACATTAACACCGTGGAGGATCTGATCTCCAAGACGGAGGATGAGATGATGAAGGTGCGCAATCTGGGCCGCAAGAGCCTGGAGGAGGTCATCAACAAGCTGGCCATGATGGGCCTGTCCCTGGCCAGCGACGACAACAGCAACAGCTGACGCGTGCCCAGAGGGCGCGAAGGAGAAGCAGTCCGGGGGCATGTAACGTCCCCTCCCGGATACGCCAGGCGGCGATGCCGCACCCAGGGGGTGCGGCGCTTCTCGGAGAGGCTTTCCTCTCAGGACGAATTTACACTGGGTTTCGCCGCGCGAAATACCGTTAGGAGTGACTGACATGTCCGGATACCGTAAATTGGGCCGCCGCAGCGATCAGCGGAAGGCCATGTTGCGCGCCATGACCACCTATCTGCTGGAGAATGGTCAGATCAAGACCACCCTGGCCCGGGCCAAGGAAGTGGCCCCCATGGCTGAGAAGATGATTACCCTGGCTAAGAAGGCCAACCTGGCCTCCTACCGCCAGGCTCTGTCCTACCTGACCAAGGAGGACGTGGCCAAGAAGCTCTTTGATGAGATCGGCCCCAAGTACGCCGAGCGCAAGGGCGGCTACACCCGTGTGGTGAAGATCGGCCCCCGCCGCGGCGACGCCGCTGAGATGGCGATCGTCCAGCTGGTGTAAGCGCGGGATTTACCCGCGATTCGGAAATCCCCTGCCGGGAGGCAGGGGATTTTTGCTGTGCTGAAAAAATCCCCGTGGCAAACGGGAGCGGTATGTGGTATGCTAAAAAAGATACGAAAGATCACCATGACCGGTGGGGTGAGGCAATGAGACAATTGATCGTGGGCATTCTGGCCCATGTGGACGCGGGCAAGACCACCCTGTCGGAGGCCATGCTCTACCAGAGCGGCGCGCTGCGGCGGCTGGGCCGGGTGGACCACGGGGACGCATTCCTGGACACCAACCGCCTGGAGCGGGAGCGGGGCATCACCATTTTCTCCAAGCAGGCGGTCCTCCCCCTGCGGGAGACGCAGGTGACGCTGCTGGATACGCCGGGACACGTGGACTTCTCCAGCGAGATGGAGCGCACCCTCCAGGTGCTGGACTGCGCCGTGCTGGTCATCAGCGGCACGGACGGCGTGCAGAGCCATACCCGCACCCTCTGGAAGCTGCTGGAGCGGCAGGGAGTCCCCACCTTTGTCTTTGTCAACAAAATGGATCTGGACGGGGCCGACCGGGGGGCCGCCTTAACCGGGCTGCAGGGGCTGGGGAGCGGCTTTTTTGACGCCGCCGCCCTGGAGGACCCCCAGGTGCAGGAGGAGGTGGCCCTGTGCGATGAGGCGGTGCTGGAGCGCTATCTGGACACCGGCTCCCTTGCGGAGGAGGATCTGGCCGCCCTGACGGGGGCGCGGAAGGTGTTTCCCTGCTGGTTTGGCTCAGCTTTAAAGCTGGAGGGGGTGGACGCGCTTTTGGACGGATTGGAGCGCTGGGCTCCCCGGAAGCAGTACCCCGCCGCCTTTGGAGCCAAGGTCTACAAAATCGGCCGGGACGCCCAGGGGAGCAGGCTCACCTACCTGAAAGTGACCGGCGGGACCCTGCGGGTGAAGGACCTGCTCTCCGGCCGGAACCGGAGGGGAGAGGCGTGGAGCGAGAAGGCCGACCAGCTGCGCCTCTACTCGGGGGCCAAATACCAGGCCCTGGAACATGCAGGGAGCGGTATGGTCTGCGCCGTTACCGGCCTGAGCCATACCTGGCCCGGGGAGGGGCTGGGCGAGGAACCGGACTCCCCGCCCCCGGCCCTGGAACCGGTGCTCACCTACCGGGTGGAGCTGCCAGAGGGCTGCGACCCCCACACGGCCCTGGCCAAGCTGCGGATTTTGGAGGAGGAGGACCCACAGCTCCATGTAATCTGGAGCGAGCATTTGCGGGAGATCCATATTCAGCTCATGGGGGAGGTCCAGCTGGAGATCCTCCGGGAGCTGGTGGAGGAGCGCTTCGGCCTGGCCATCTCCTTTGGAGAGGGCAGCATCCTCTACCGGGAGACCATCACTGCGCCGGTGGAGGGGGTGGGCCACTTTGAGCCCCTGCGCCACTACGCTGAGGTCCATTTGATTTTGGAGCCCGGGGAGCGGGGGAGCGGCCTCACCTTTGCCAGTGCCTGCCCGGAGGACGAGCTGGACGGGAATTGGCAGCGGCTCATCCTCACCCACCTGATGGAGCGGGAGCACCCGGGGGTGCTCACCGGCTCTCCCATCACCGACATGAAGATCACCCTGGCCGCAGGGAAGGCCCACCTGAAGCACACCGAGGGGGGCGATTTCCGCCAGGCCACCTACCGGGCGGTGCGCCAGGGGCTGATGAAGGCGGAGAACATTCTGCTGGAGCCCTGGTACGACCTGCGCCTGGAGCTGCCCGGGGCCCAGGTGGGCCGGGCCATGGCCGACCTCCAGCAGATGGGCGGCGAGTGCCAGCTCCAGGAGAGCGGAGGGGACTTGGCCGTCCTCACCGGCGCGGCGCCGGTGGCCGCCCTGCGGGGCTACCAGCGGGAGGTAAACGCCTACACCCGGGGACGGGGCCGGCTTTTCTGTGCCCTGCGGGGGTACGAGCCCTGCCGGGACCAGGCCGCGGTGGTCTCCGCCCTGGGGTATGACCCGGAGCGGGACGTGGAAAACCCCGCCGGCTCGGTCTTCTGCGACCACGGGGCGGGGGTGACGGTCCCCTGGGACCAGGTGGAGGCGCATATGCACCTGCCCGCCTGCCTGCACCCCGCCCGGCCTGAGCCGGAGGAAACGGCAGCCATCTCCCAGCCCACCCGCCGGGCGCCGGGGCTCTCCCTGGAGCAGGATAAGGAGCTGCTGGCCATCTACGAGCGGACCTACGGCAAGGTGCCGGAGCGGGACGCCTTCCGCCCGGCCCCAAAGCCCGCCCGCACCAGCCTGGATGAGGGAAAGTACAACCTGAAGGAGCAGAACTTGGGCCCGGAGTATCTGCTGGTGGACGGGTATAACATCATTCACGCCTGGGAGGAGCTCAAGGAGCTCTCCCAGGTCAGCCTGGACGCCGCCCGGAAGGCCCTCATGGACATTCTGAGCAATTACCAGGGCTTTAAAAAGTGCGAGATCATCCTGGTTTTTGACGCCTACAAGGTCAAAGGCAACCCGGGCAGCGTGGAAAAATACCACAACATCCACGTGGTCTATACCAAGGAGGCCGAGACCGCCGACGCCTATATCGAACGGGTGACCTATGAGATCGGCAAACGCCACCGGGTCCGGGTGGCCACCTCCGACGGGGCCGAGCAGCTCATCATCCTGGGCCACGGGGCCCTTCGGGTGTCGGCCCGGACCTTTCACCAGGAGATTGAGCAGGCCGAGGGCCAGATCGCCCAGCTCATTGCTCAGAATAACCGCAAGAGCAAGCGCCTGGACCAGCTGCAATACCGCCTCAAAGAGGAGAAATAGAGCTTGGGCGGGGAGACGGATCCGTCTCCCCGCCCAAACGGCGTTCGGGACGCCTACCGCTCCTCCAAAGGCCGGACCTGGCAGACGGTGAGCACCTCTCCCGCCACGGTAAAGCGCACGTCCAATCCGGCGAAGGAGAGGCCGTAGACCCGGTCCGGGTCCCGCTGGTAGGAGGGCCTGGGGTCGTGCTCCAGCACACCCAGCAGGGCCTCCCGCCGGTCCTGGGGCACCAGGGCGAGCCAGCGCTCGGGAAAATCCACCTCCAGCAGCCGGTCCGGCAGGTTGGAGGTATAGCCGGCGGTGGCCTCCGGGTGGCAGTCCCCATAGGGGAGATAGGGCTTGATGTCGTAGATGGGAGTGCCGTCCATCAGGTCGGCCCCCGCCACGCGGAGAACAGGCCCGTCGGGAGTGTGGAGGTCGATGCCCTCCAGGCGGACCACCGAGAGCCCAAGGGGATTGGGCCGGTAGGGGGAGCGGGTGGCAAAGACCCCCTTGCGCACGTTTCCCCCCAGCCTGGGCGGGCGGACGGTGGGGGACCAGGTGTCCCGCACCGCGCCGGAGAACTGCCAGATGAGCCAGATGTGGGAGAAAGACTCCAAGCCCCGCAGGGCCTCCGCCTCCCGGTAAGGGGGCTCGAAGACCACAGTGGATTTGAGCGCATCCACCAGGCCGCTCTGCCGGGGGACGCCGAATTTGGTGGTCAGGTCGCCGTGGATGCGGGCGATCACGCGCATGGTGTGAGGGGACTGCTGAGACATGAGGTGGCACTCCTTTCCAGAAAAGGACCCTTGCCGGGGGGCCCGGGATATGATAAAGTAATGTCTGCTGAATGCCCAAAGAATGGGCGGAGGGGAGGAGACCGGATGTGAACGATTTCGACGCGCTGCTGTCCGCCGTGGCGGGCCAGGCCCGGGCGCTGGGCATCCCCATTTCGGGGCGGGTGGAGCCCCACGTCCGGGTGAACCGGCGGGCGGTGACCCGCTTTGGCTGCTGCATCCGCCGGGGGGAGGGCTATCTCATTGAGCTCTCCGAGCGGCTGCTGGAGGCCCCTGAGTGGGCCTGCCGCCAGACCCTGGCCCACGAGCTGCTCCACACCTGCCCGGGCTGCCGCAACCACGGGGAGCGCTGGAAGAGCTATGCCCAGCGGATGAACCAGGCCTACGGCTACCAGATTCGGCGAACCAGCGCCTGCGAAGAGCTCCAGGTCCCGGATGTAAAGCCAGTGCGCCACCTGCTCGTGTGCCAGAGCTGCGGCCGGGAGTTCCCACGGGCCACCGCCTCTGTGCTGGTGCGCCACCCGGAGCGCTACCGCTGCCGCTGCGGCGGGACGCTGCGCCGCCTCTATTGAGAGTATACCACGCCGCCGGCGGGAGGGGAAGAGCCCTGCGCCGGAGAAAGGAGCCCCCTATGAGCTATGCCGACCGGCTTTTCTTGGAGACCTGCCGGGAGATCCTGGACCGCGGAACCTGGGACACGGATCAAGAGGTGCGCCCCCGCTGGGCCGATGGGACGCCTGCCCACACGGTCAAGCGCTTCGGAGTGGTTCACCGCTACGACCTGCGCCGGGAGTTCCCCATCCTGACCGTGCGCCGGCAGTACTGGAAGAGCGCCGTAGATGAGCTGCTGTGGATCTGGCAGAAGAAGTCCAACCGGGTGTGCGACCTGCGCAGCCATATTTGGGATGCCTGGGCGTGGGAGGACGGCACCATCGGCAAGGCCTACGGCTACCAGCTGGGGGTGAAGCACCGCTACGCCGATGGAGTGTTTGACCAAGTGGACCGGGTGCTCCATGATCTGAAGCACCATCCGGCCTCCCGGCGGATGGTGACCAGCCTGTTCAATCACCACGACCTGAGCGAGATGGCCCTGGCCCCCTGCGCCTGGTCAGTGACGTTTAACGTGACGGGGCGGACCCTCAACGCCGTACTCAACCAGCGCAGCCAGGACATGCTCACCGCCAACGGCTGGAATGTGATGCAGTATGCGGTGCTCCTGCACATGTTCGCCCAAGTCTCCGGCCTAGAGGCGGGGGAACTGGTCCATGTCATCGCCGACGCCCACATCTACGACCGGCATGTGCCTATTGTGGAGGAACTCCTCCGGCGGGAGCCCTATCCCGCCCCGAAATTCCACCTAGACCGTGCCGTCACCGATTTCTACGCGTTTACGCCGGAGAGCGTCTCCCTGGAGGAGTACCGGGCCCATCCCCTGGCCGCTCCCATTCCAGTGGCTATTTGAGCGCGAAAAAATCCCCCCTGCCGCGGGCAGGGGGGATTTTGTAATTGGATCACAGACGCGAAGGAATTACTTGTGGTCCACGCTGTACATGTGGGCAATCAGGTCCAGAACCTTGTTGGAG
>CALXCU010000142.1 GCA_944386885.1 uncultured Oscillospiraceae bacterium
GTCTCCACCGGCGCCGACGTGCTTGGCAAGTCCGTTGTTCTGTATGTGAAGGACGACTCCAACAATGCCTCTAAGGCTACTGTCCTGGGCAACGCCATTGTCTCCGAGGACAATGTGGTTGTCACTAAGACCAACAACAATCTGCTCTCTAAGATCGCTGATGACAATGATCTGAATATCAAGAGCACGACTCCCGTTGTGGTGAATTACACCCAGGCTGTGGAGTACGGTGACTACAGCTACGACAGCGATAGCAAGGGCAATAAGATTCGCGGTGTGGAGAAGACCCTCATCGACAACAACGATGACGGCGATGTGGATTACATCCTGGTTACTACTTACTACTTTGGCCAGGTCGACAAGCTCTCCACCAAGGATGATGGCTCTATTACCATCGACATCGGCAAGGCTTGGCAGGCTGGCAAGCCCGGCACCGCTACTGCCAATGGCTCCAACCTGACTGCCAACGACAAGGACGATGTTGTGGGCTTCGACGACGTGTCCGTGAATGACTACGTACTGGCTGCGTGGATCGGCGGCAAGCTCTATGTGGAGCCCGCTGAGTCCGTCACCGGCACCCTTGAGGCTCTGAAGTCTGGCGAGTCCCTGACTGTGGATGGCACCAAGTACGACGTATCTGAGGTTGTGGGCTTCACCAAGGGCGATGACGACATTACTCCTGCTAAGGATGTGACGTCCTCTAATCTGGACAACGAGGCCACCTTCTACCTGGATAAGAACGGCATGATCGTGGCTATGGGCCAGGCCACCGAGAGCGCGGCCAATTATGCCTTCGTCTGGGCTACCGACAACGGCAACAACCTGGATGCTGCCCGCGCCAAGGTCACCCTGCAGGATGGTACTACCAAGACCTACACCCTGACTGGCGATGTGAAGCCCTCCCTGAGCACGGAGATGAAGTCTGGCGAGCAGCGTGTGTACGCCTATACCATCAACTCCGACGGCGAGCTGAAGCTGTCTGCCCCCAAGGGCGGCAGAGCCACCGGAACGGGCGTGGACTTCGACAAGGGCAAGACCACGGTCAACGTCAGCGTCTCGGACAATCAGACCAAGTACGCCGGCAACAACACCATCTTCTTCTATGTCAGCACCAAGAATGATGCAGGCAAGACCGTTGTGGACGATGTGGATATCTACAACGGCTACAAGAACGCTCCTTCCGTAGATAAGGTGAGCGTGGAGGCCGCCTACACCGCCTCTGGCAGCATGGCCGCCGTGGCCTTCTCTGGCGCCTCCCTGACCAGCAAGGACGTGGCCGACTTCCTGTATGTCACCAGCATTGGTTCCAGCACTAGCGACTACACCACCGTGAAGGCGGTCCTGGCCGGCACCGATGAGGAAGTGGAGATCAAGGTCAACGACAACAGCTGGACCTCCAAGGGCCTGTTCCTGTTCTCCGTGGACAGCGACGGCAACTATGACCTGAGCACTGTTAGCGAGGCTGGCCTGGATTCGAAGAACTACCTGGCTGACGCGAATGTGGAGAACATCTCCAGCGACACCGTGGTGGTTTCCGGCACCGGTGCTGGCGAGTATAAGCTGACCGACAAGACCGTGTTTATCGAGCTGAGCTCCAGCGACGGCTTCGATGCCGCTTACCTGAACAAGCTGCCCAGCAACTCCGACAGGGGCATCGTTACCACCATGCTGTACAACAACGACGGCGAGATCCTCCTCATCGTCACTAAGGCCGCTGCGACCCAGTCCGGCGACAACAACGACAATGTGAGCACCGAGGGCATCTATGTCGATGTTGACGGCAACAACAGCATCACCGTCACTTACATTGGCGCGAAGCCCGGCAATAATGCTGTGGTGCAGGCTATCCGTGAGAAGCTGGCCAACGTGAATGGCATCTCCGTGGATAAAGTGACTGTGGAGGTCAGCGGATCCACCTACACCTTCAAGGCTGTGGGCAGCTTCATGACCGTCACCTATGAGGAGTTTGACATCAACACTGTGAAGCCCGTTGTTGAGCTGGATCAGACCAGCGCTACTTTCGCGGCGAATGTCGGGGGCAAGGTTGCCAAGGTCACCTATAACGGTACGGATTCCAAGGTGAGCTATCAGTGGTATTCCTGCAGCAAGGACGGCGGCGATGTAACGGAGATTACTGAGACCGCTGGCGGCCACAACAACTACACTGGCAGCACAAAGGATACGCTGAATGCTGAGGCGAACATGCTCTCCGCCACCGGCGGCGATAACAACGACGGCAAGTACTATGTGTTCTGCCGCGTGACCTTCGGTGAGGGCAGCTCTGCCACCACCGTTGAGACCGGTATTGTCACGATTTCGGTGACTGCCTAATCTGCACAAGTAGATAGGCGCTCAATAAACAGAGAGGCTCCCCGAACTTGTTCGGGGAGCCTCTCCGTTCTTTTACCACCAAGCGATCCCATAGTCAAATATATCCATACGACTCTCATGACCGCCCAAAGCGCCGGTAATGACCGCCTGCCACTCACCTGCTGCCAGCGGGGTGTTCAGGTAAAATTCCTGTTCGGTACAGCTTACGCCACTGAACAGTTCAACGGCGGAGCGGCTCTCTCCGATGGAAAAGTCTAGGATCTGGCCGCCCTGTTTTAGGGCAAGACCTACGATACCGCCCCTGTATCGTACCCAGGCCGTCGCCCCCGTCCCGGCAGGAAGAAGGGCGGGGGCGGCAGTCATACTCCCGCTGTCGGCCGCGGCAGCAGTGATGAGCAATGTCCCGCCCAGGCTGTCAGGTGCGGAACCTTTGCGGAGCATGACCCCGCTGGTGGCTGACTGAAGGTGCACCGTGCACACATCGCCGGCCTTGACTCCAAAGGAACCGAGAGAGAGGGTGTACTGTGACTCTTCCTCCCGGGCGGGCGGGGTGGGAGAGACCGTTCCGCATTTTTGCTCCACACCATTAACAGTTAGTGTGTAGTGGAGTTGAATGGGATTATTTTGGTCGATTTGGGCATAAAGCCAGTACTGAAAGCCGGTGATATATCCACTGCCTACCATGGTCATTGGGACACTGGTCAGGTCGCTGCCTACGGCACCTCCATACCCCAGATCGATGCTATTTTGTCCAGAGGCACTCAGAGAGAGGCAGTTTTGGCCCAAGAGAAATCCGGTTTGAGAAACGATAGCGTCCGCATTCTGGAAGCCGTCGAATAGGAGGGCCTTTTTATACCCGGTGTATTTGCCCTCATAGTCGTTTTGGAGCAGCAGGTTGTAAATGTGGTAGCTGGCGGCCTCATTTCCGCAGGCCAGGGAGCCCAGGGCGGCGTCGATTTTGCTGAAATCCTGGTTGAAGTCCAGACGCTGAAAGGGATCGGTAGGGGCCCATTGGTGCAGGCCGTAGTTGGCGGTGTAAGTTGCCATATGCATTCCTCCTTTACCTTCCCTGAAACCCGACCGAAAGAGGGATAAAATCGTCTCTGATTTTCGAAAAATGAAAGTTGAATAAAGAAGAGATGCAAAGAATATGGGACAATGGCCCATAGGGACTGGAATTGAAAAAAATTTATTAAATTTTTGAAATAGGAATGTTTAGAGTGGAATAGCAAAAGATAGTTAAAAAAACTATGAAAAGTGAGTATTATTTTTAAGAATATGGAGACAGGAGAACAAGCATGAATCAGGAAAAGCGGTTGCAAAAATCGCAGCAAGGGCGTATAATCTAATTTACAAATACATTTGTATCCGATATACGGACACGAAGGTATGTTTTGATTATGAGGAGGAAACAAGTATGAAATGGAACAAGGTAATTGCTCTGGCCATGACCGGCGCCCTGTCCCTGGGACTGCTCTCCGCCTGCTCCGGCGGTGGCACCAGCTCCGCACCCGAGGGGGATAGCGGTTCCTCCAGCGGGGAGAAGGTCGTCCGCATCGGCGTGTTTGAGCCCGCCACCGGCGACTCCGGCGCTGGCGGCAAGCAGGAGATGCTGGGCATGCAGTATGCCAACCGGGAGACCCCCACGGTGGACATCGGCGGGGAGACCTATCAGGTGGAACTGGTCTACGCGGATAACGGCTCCGACCCCGCTAAGGCCCCCACAGCCGCCGCTGAGCTGGTCAATCAGGACGTCTCCCTGGTGCTGGGCTCCTACGGCTCCAGCGTGGCCATGGCCGGCGGCCCCACCTTTGACGAGGCCGGCCTGTCCGTCATCGGCGTGACCTGCACCAACCCCAACATTACTGCGGGCAACGACTACTACTTCCGTATCTGCTTCCTGGACAATTTCCAGGCTCAGGTGCTGGTCAACTTTGCCAAGGATAAGTTTAACGCCCAGAAGGCCTACCTGCTGGGCGAGCTGGGCAACGAGTATGACCAGGGCCTGATCAGCTACTTTGAGCAGAACTTCGACGGCGAGGTGGTCAAGGACTCGTTCCCCACCAACACCTCGGACTTCACCACCTATCTCAATAAGGCCGCGGCCGAGGGCTGTGACGTCATCTTCTGCCCCGTGTCCATTGCTTACTCCACCCAGATCGTGAAGCTGGCCGCCGATACCAATCTGGACATTCCCATCCTGGGCTCCGACACCCTGGACAGCAACATGGTCCTGGAGGCCGCCGCCGGCTCCAATGTGCAGCTCTACGTCTCCACCTTCTATCAGGAGGGCGGCTCCCCGGAGTTCGATGAGGGCATCAAGGCCTGGCTCAACGAGGACTCCACAGCCATGACCAACAACGGCGGCAACGACACCATCGCCGCGGTTACCGCCATGGGCTACGACGCCAACTATGTGGCCCTGGAGGCCCTGAAGGCCGCCGGTTCCACCGATCCCGGCGACGTGAAGGCCGCCCTGCCCGGCGTGACCTACACCGGTGTGTCCGGCGCCATTGCCTTTGACGAGCAGGGCGATGCCATCCGTGACACCGCCTATATCAAGACGGCCGACAACGCCAATGAGGCCTGGACCCTGGAGACGGTCCAGACCGCCGAGTAATCCCACAGCGCGCGACCGCCATCCGCCCGGCGGGGCCTCCCCGCCGGGCGGATAAACCAACTGTGAGAACTGGGACCGCCTCGAAAGCCGCCGCCTGCGGCCTCTTTCGAGACGGTCCCGCCCCTGAATGAAAGTGAGGGAGGTATCCCTGTGCAATATGCCATTTCCATCCTGCTCTCCGGCGTCTCGCTGGGCGGGCAGTACGCCCTGATCGCCATCGGCTACACTATGGTCTACGGCATCCTGCGCCTGATCAACTTCGCCCACGGCGATGTGTTCATGGTGGCCGGCCTGATGACCGTGTACCTGAGCACCTTCCTGCCCATCTATGTGTGCCTGCCCCTGACGGCGGTGCTGACGGTGCTCTTGGGCTTTGTCATTGAGCGCGTGGCCTACAAGCCCCTGCGCTCCGCCCCCCGCATGAGCGTGATGATCTCCGCCATCGGCGTGAGCTACCTGCTCCAGAACCTGGCGACCTATATCACCGGCGGCCTGCCCCAGATGTACCCCCAGGTCCCCGGCCTGTCGGCCTCGGTGACCATTGCCGGCACCTCTACCAAGTGGGTGACCATCGTCACCCCCTTCCTGGTGGTGGCTCTGGTCATTGCCCTGACCCAGCTCATCAATCACACCAAGATCGGTATGGCTATGCGGGCGGTGGCCAAGGACTTTGAGACCAGCCAGCTCATGGGTATCAAGATCAACAACGTCATCTCCATGACCTTCATCATCGGCTCCTTCCTGGCGGCGGTGGGGTCCATGCTCTACTTCACCAACTACCAGTCGATCGTGCCCCTGTCGGGGGCGCTGCCCGGCCTGCGTGCCTTCGTGGCGGCGGTGTTCGGGGGAATTGGCTCTATTCCCGGCGCGGTGATCGGAGCCTTCCTCATCGGCATCTGCGAGAGTATCATCAAAGGCTCGGACTGGAGCGTCTTTTCGGACGCATTCACCTTTGCGCTCCTCATCGTGGTCCTGGTGGTCAAGCCCACCGGTCTCTTCGGTGAGAAGGTCACCGACAAAGTGTAAGGGGGCGTGCGGACTATGTTACAGGAAAAGAAAAGCAAGCGGGGGACGTTTATTGCCCTGCTGTGCGTGGCGGCGCTGCTCGTGCTGGTCCTGGTGCTGGAGAACACCATGCGCCCCACCAGCATGCTCTTCACCGTGCTGAAAAAGGGCGCGGTGTATGCGGTGGTGGCCACCTCCATGAACCTGCTCAACGGCTTTACCGGCCTGTTCTCCCTGGGTCAGGCGGGTTTCATGCTGCTGGGCGCCTATACCTACGCCATTTTGACCATCCCCGTAGCCGACCGGGAGAGCGTGTACTACCTCTATCAGGGGACCATTGTCAACTTTTCTCTGCCCGACCTCTTCGGCGGGGCGGACACCCCCCTTGGCCTGGTGCTGGGGGTGCTGCTGGCGCTGATTCTGGCCGGGTGTGTGGCTGCGGCGGTGGCCTGGCTCATCGGCCTGCCGGTGCTGCGGCTGAAGAGCGACTACCTGGCCATTGCCACCCTGGGCTTTGGCGAAATCATCCGGGCCATCTTCCAGTGGGACGTGCTGGGCCCCGTCACCAACGGCGCCAACGCCCTGAAGAGCTTCCCCACCTTCTCCAGCTTCAACATTGAGAACGCCGACGGAGATGTGGTGCTGCGCCTGTCTACCTTTGTGCCCTTCCTGCTGGCGGCCATTTGCATCGGCATCATTGTGCTGCTCATCAACTCCTCTTACGGCCGGGCGTTCAAGGCCATCCGGGAGGACGAGGTGGCCGCCGAGGCCATGGGCATCAACCTGGCCAAGCACAAGCGCCCCTCCTTCTGCATCAGCTCCTTCTTTGCCGGGGTGGGCGGCGGCATGTTTGCCATGTTCGCCAGCCAGGCCCAGGCCAAGACCTTTACCACCGCCATGACCTATGAGATCCTGCTCATCGTGGTCATCGGCGGCCTGGGTTCCATCTCTGGTTCCTCCATCGCGGCCTTCCTGTATGTGGCGGCCAGCGAGTGGTGGCTGCGCTTCCTGGACGCGGAGACCTATATCGGCGATTTCAAGGTGCCTTTCCTGCGCACCGGCTTCCGCATGGTGGTCTTCTCCATCATCATCATGATCGTGGTGCTCTTCTTCCGCCGGGGCTTAATGGGAGATAAGGAGCTCACAGATCTCTTCCGGCCCCGCCGGAAACAGAAGGAGGCGGCGAAATGAGTGAGAATATCCTTCGCCTGGAGCATGTGACCATGCAGTTTGGCGGCGTGGTGGCGGTCAACGACCTGTCCCTGGAGGTGAATCAGGGGGAGATCGTGGCCCTCATCGGCCCCAACGGTGCAGGCAAGACCACCGCGTTCAACTGCATCACCGGCGTGTACCAGCCCACCAACGGCCGGATCTCTTTCCTGGAGAAACCCATGGTGGAAAACCACCCCCAGGGTAAGATGAAGAAGCTCTACGCCGGGGAGAATGCGGAGCTCTTTCCCAATGTCCTGGCTCCCACCCCCGACCGCATTACGCAGCTGGGCATTGCCCGGACCTTCCAGAATATCCGCCTGTTTTCGGCCCTGACCGTCTTTGAAAACGTGCTCATCGCCAAACACATGCGGGCTAAGCAGAACTTCCTCTTGGCCACCTTCCGCCTCAACCACGCGGAAGAGAAGCGCATGCGGGAGGAGGCCATGGCCCTGCTGGAAGAGCAGGGGCTCGCCCACCTGAAGGATGAGGTGGCGGGCAGCCTGCCCTACGGCCTCCAGCGGCGGCTGGAGATCGCCCGGGCGCTGGCGACCAGCCCCAAACTCATCCTCCTGGACGAACCGGCCGCCGGCATGAACCCCCAGGAGACCCTGGAGCTGACCGAATTTATCCATCAGATCCGGGACGAATACAAGCTCAGCGTGCTTATGATTGAGCACCATATGGATCTGGTCATGCAGATCTCCGAGCGCATCTATGTCCTGGATTTCGGCAGGCTCATCGCCCAGGGCACGCCGGAGGAAGTACAGAACAATCCGCGGGTCATTGAGGCCTACTTGGGGGTGGCAGACGATGCTGAAGATTGACGATTTAAAGGTGAGCTACGGCGGCATCGAGGCCGTCAAGGGCATCAGCTTTGAGGTGCCGGAGGGGGAGATCGTAACCCTCATCGGCGCCAACGGCGCGGGCAAGTCCACGACCCTGCGCACCATCGCGGGCCTGGTCAAGCCGGCCAGCGGCCGGATTCACCTCCAGGCCGAGGACATTACCGCCCTCTCCCCCGACCGGATCGTCTCCAAAGGCATCACCCTCGTGCCCGAGGGGCGGCACGTATTCCCCGATTTGACGGTGCTGGAGAACCTGAAGATCGGCGCCTACCTGCGCCATGACGACCTGGAGGAGGATCTGAAGTGGGTCTACGACCTCTTCCCGCGGCTCAAGGAGCGCTCCTGGCAGGCGGCGGGCACCCTCTCCGGCGGCGAGCAGCAGATGCTGGCCGTGGGCCGGGCCCTCATGTCCCGTCCCAAGCTGATGATGATGGATGAGCCCTCCCTGGGCCTGGCTCCCATCGTGGTCAAGGGGATCTTCGACATCATCAAGGAGATCAACCACCAGGGCGTGACCATTCTGCTCATCGAACAGAACGCCAACATGGCCCTCCAGACCGCCGGCCTGGCTTACGTCATGGAGACCGGCCGGATCACCCTCTCGGGCCCGGGCCGGGAACTGATGAAGAACGAGGCCATCAAGAAGGCCTACCTGGGCAAATAATAGGTGAAAAAGCGGTCCTCCGGGAACTTCCCGGAGGACCGTTTTTTTGCTCTTTACAGGGATTTCGTTTAGCTGTTGCTGCGGCGCATCTTGGGGTCCAGATAGTCCCGCAGGCCGTCGCCAATGAAGTTGGCGGCGATGGCCACGCTGAAGATGGCCAGGCCCGGGAAGGTGGAGACCCACCACTTGGCGGTATCCCGCACGCCGTCGCTGACCATGGCGCCCCATTCCGGGGTGGGCGGCTGCACGCCAAGGCCCAGGAACGAGAGGCCGGAGAACATCAGAATGGCGTTGCCCAGGTCCAGGGTGCACATGACGATGAGGGAGCCGATGCTGTTGGGCAGGATCTCCCGGGTGAGGATGCGGGTGTGGGTGGCGCCCAGGACCCGGCTGGCCGTCACATAGTCGTTGGACTTCAGGGAGATGACGATGCTCCGGGTCAGGCGGGCGTAGTTCGGCCACCAGATGATGGCCATGGCCAGAATGGAGTTGGAGATGTTGGGCCCCAGGGCCGCGGCGATGACCATGGCCAGGATCAGGGGCGGGAAGGACTGGATCATCTCGGAAAAGCGCATCATCACGTCGTCCACCACGCCGCCGATATAGCCGGCCAGGCCGCCGAAGAAGATGCCCACCGCAAAGGAGATGAGCACCGTTACCAGGCTGGCGGTGAGGGAGACCCGGCTGGCGTAGAGCACCCGGCTGAACACGTCCCGCCCCAGCTCGTCCGTGCCGAACCAGTAGTCGGCGCTGGGGGGGAGATAGCGCAGGGTCACGTCGCCCTGGGTGGGGTCGTGGGGGGCGATGACGGGGGCGAAAATGGCCACCAGAACCCAGGCCAGAAAGAGCACCAGGCCCAGCTTGAACATGAAATTTTTCTGCCGCAGCAGGTCTTTGATCAGTTTCATGGCAGGGCCCTCCTCACTGATAGCGGATGCGCGGATCGATGACACCGTAGAGAATGTCGATGAACAGATTGACCACGACATAGACCACCGCGATCAGGAGCGAGACGCCGCAGATAGCGGGGAAATCCAGATTGGTGGCGGCCAGGTAGGCATACTGCCCGATGCCGGGCCAGGAGAAGATGCGCTCCACAAACACCATGCCGCCCAGCAGATTGCAGAAACCCATTCCGCTGACCGTGATGACGGGGACCAGGGCGTTGCCCAGGGCGTGACGCCAGACCACGCGGCTCTCCTTCATGCCCTTGGAGCGGGCGGTGCGGATGTAATCGGAGGACATGGCCTCCAGCAGATTGGAGCGGGTCTGGCGGGTGATCAGGCCCATGGTGAAAAAGCCCAGCACCAGGGCGGGCAGGATCAAATGGGCGAGCACATCCCCCAGCAGGGGCCAGTTGCCCCAGCTGATGGCGTCCAGGACATAGAGCCCCGTGCCGCCCGCGCTGGCCGGGTCATAGAGCCTGGCGTTGTACCGCCCGCCGCTTGGGAAGATGGGGAAGATGTTGCACAGCAGGTTCATTACCAGCAGGGCGAACCAGAAGTTGGGCAGGGACACGCCGCTGACCGAGATGGTGCGCAGGATCTGGTCAATGGGCTTATTCTGGAAGATGGCCGAGAGCACGCCAAAGGCCACGCCCAGGACGATGGCAATGAGCATGGCGAAGATGGACAGCTCCAGGGTGGCGGGGAAGTACTGGGCCAGTTCTTCCAGCACCGGGCGGCCGGTGCGGATGGAAGTCCCCAGGTCGTGATTGACCAAGATATTCCTCATGTAGATGACATACTGCTCCCAGAGGGGCTTGTCCAGACCCCATTTGGCCCGATAGGCGGCCACGATCTCGGGGTCGTTCAGGGCGCTCTGGCTCAGGTTGGCGGCCTCCGGGCTGGAGGGGACCAGATGGGAGATCAGAAAGACCAGGATGGACACGCCGAAGAGGAGTATGATCATCAGGCCCAGACGGCGGAGAAGATAACGGATCAAAGGGGCACATCCTTTCTCAACGGATCCCGTACCGAAAACCCCGGCGGCCGGGACTTTCGCTGCGGTATCCGCATACGGAGTCCCGGGAGGCCCCGGTGCGGGGCCCCCCGGAAAAGGGTGAGGTTATTTCGCCACAAGCTCGCACAGCTCGATCTTGCACAGGTCGTTGTAGGTCACGTCCTCCAGACGGTCGGTGCGGTAGGCGAAGGTCTTGGGGTGCTGGAGCAGGAAGGCAAAGGGGTTATCCTCCGCAAAGAGCTGCTGGAGCTCTTCAGAGAGGGCGGCGCGCTGGGCCTCGTCGGTCTCTGTCTTGACCTGGTCGCCCAGGGTCCACAGCTCCTCGTTCTCAGCGGTGCGCTCCCATTTGGCCCGGTTGCCGTAGGCGGTGCCGTTGGTACCGGTGCCGGGAAGGAAGGCGTCGATCTGGTTGTTGATGTCGTAATAGTCCGGAGACCAGAACATGATGTAGAAGGGCATGGTGGCGTTGCGCATCTGCTCATAGACCAAAGTGGTCTCCAAGGTCTCGATATTGACGGTGATGTTGATCTCGGTCAGGTCCTGGGCCACCTTCTGGGCGATGGTGGTCCACTCCAGGCCCTCGGAGTTGTTGTTGGCGCAGGTGAGGGTGACCTCAAAGCCGTCGGCATAACCGGCCTCGGCCATCAGGGCCCGTGCTTCCTCCAGATCCTGGCCATCGGTGGTGAGATCCCGCTGCAGGCCGCCGGAGAAGCCGTCCTGTACAAAATTCAGGGGGACCATGCAGCCCTCGCCGCCCAAGGTCAGGTAACCCTCATAGTCCAGGGCCTTCCGGACGGCCTCCTGCACCAGAGGGTTGGACATCTCGGGGGAGAGAGAGGCGTCCCGGCTCATGACCAGGAAAGTCATCATGGCGGTCTCACCGGTGGTAACGGTCACATTCTCCACGCCGTCCAGCTGCTTGGCCGTCTCGCTGTTCAAGCCCAAGATAATGTCCGCGTCGCCGTTCTTCAAAGCGGTGATCTGGGCGTCCACGCTGGTCATCTCCTGGAAGATGATGGTGTCGATGTTGCTCGCCTCGCCCCAGTAGTTGGGGTTCTTCTTGAGAACCAGCTGCTCCTTGGGCGTCCAGCTCTCAATGATATAGG
>CALXCU010000143.1 GCA_944386885.1 uncultured Oscillospiraceae bacterium
AGAACTCCCTCATCAAGCGCCACCAGCCCCGGTACAACATCCTGCTCAAGGACGACAAGGGCTACCCCTATATCCGCCTGAGCGTGAAGGACCCCTACCCCCGCTTCTCCCTGGCCAACCGGGCGGAGGACGACGGGGCCCGGTACTTCGGCCCCTACGGGAGCCGGGGGAGCACCCAGGCCATCATCGACGCCCTTCTGGCTGCGCTGCGCCTGCCCGCGTGCGGCCGGAACTTTCCGCGGGATATCGGAAAAGGCCGCCCCTGCCTGAACTATCATATGGGCCGCTGCGACGGCTACTGCCGCCGGGAGATGGACCAGTCCCGGTACGGGGAGGCCATTGAGCAGGCGATCCGCCTCCTGGAGGGCAAATTCCAGGAGGTGGGGGAGGAGCTTCAGGCTGAGATGGAGCGTGCGGCGGAGGAGCTGCGCTTCGAGCGTGCGGCGGAGCTGCGGGACCGCTACCGGGCCATCGAGCTTTTGGGCAAGCGGCAGAAGGTGGTGGCCGCCTCTCTGGCGGACACCGACGTAGTGGGCTTCCACCGGGGGGAGGCCAAGAGCTGCTTTGTGGTCCTCCACTATGTGGAGGGGGAGCTGGCCGCCAAGGACTGGGAGCTGCTGGAGACCCCCATGGAGGAGGACGAGGGGGATGTGGTCTCCGCCCTGGTGCGGGGCTTCTACGGCGGGCGGGGGAACCTGCCCAGACAGATCCTCCTGCCCTGCGAGCTGGAGGACGAGGTCCCCATGGCCCGGATGCTCTCCGAGCAGGCGGGGCGGCGCCTGGAGCTGGTCACCCCCAAGCGGGGAGCCAAGATGGACCTGATCCGCCTGGCGGAGAAGAACGCCGTGGAGGAGGTGGTCCGCGCCACCTCCCGGGAGGAGCGGCAGAGCAGGCGCCTGGAGCTGCTGGGCAAGCTCCTGGGCCTGCCGGAACCGCCCAGGCGCATCGAGGCCTATGACATCTCCAACACGGGCAGCGACGACATCGTGGCCTCCATGACGGTGTTCGTGGACGGAAGGCCCCTGAAGCGGGACTACCGGCACTTTAAGCTCAAGGGCCTGGCGGGGCCCGACGACTATGCCTCGATGGAGCAGGTGCTCACCCGGCGCTTCCAGCGCTACCTGGACGGGGACGAGAAATTCCGGGAAAGACCAGATCTGCTTCTCATCGACGGCGGGGCCACCCACGCCCGGGTGGCGGTGAAGGCGCTCACCCAGCTGGGGCTGTCCATCCCAGTCTTCGGCATGGTGAAGGACGACCGCCACCGTACCCGGGCTCTGGTCAGCCCGGCGGGGGAGGAGACCGGCATCCAGGCCAACCCCGCCCTCTTCGCCTTTGTGGGCCAGATTCAGGAGGAGACGCACCGTTTTGCCATTGAATTCAACCGCCTCCAGCGGACAAAGCGGGTCCAGGGCTCCGTGCTGGACCAGATCCCCGGGGTGGGGGAGAAGCGCCGCACCGACCTGCTCAAGCACTTCAAGAGCGTCAAAAACGTCAAAGCGGCGGGGCTGGAGGAGCTGGAAGCGGTGGTGCCCAAGAACACGGCCCGGGCGGTCTACGATTTTTTCCACGCCCAGGCGTAGGGGCCGGCGCGCCCGCCGGCCTGCGATCTCATACGGAAAGGACGAAAAACCATGCGCGTGATCTCCGGCGAGGCCCGGGGCCGGCGGCTCAAGGAGCTGGCCGGCATGGAAACCCGGCCCACCACCGACAAGGTGAAGGAATCCATCTTCAATATCATTCAGTTTGACATCGAGGGCCGCCGGGCGCTCGACCTCTTCGGCGGCACGGGGCAGCTGGGCATCGAGGCCCTGTCCCGGGGGGCGGCCGGATGCACCTTTGTGGACCTGCGGCGGGAGGCGGCCGCCCTCATCCGGGAGAACCTGAAGACCTGCCGCCTGGAGGACCGGGCCCGGGTGGTGCAGGGGGACTCCCTGGCCTTCCTCTCCGGCTGCCGGGAGAAATTCGACCTGATTTTTCTGGACCCGCCCTACGCCTCCGGCCTGCTGGAGCGGGCCCTGGAATCCGTCTGTGCAATTGACATCCTGACGGAAGATGGTATAATGGTGTGCGAAAGTGCCGCCGGCGCCGTGCTTCCGGAGCTGAGCGCCCCCTATCGGAAGGGCCGGGAGTACCGCTATGGCAAGATCAAAATCACCCTGTACCGGCGGGAGTGCTGACGGGAACCTGCCGGGAAGAGGAGAGGATTTTCGGTGAAAGTTGCGATCTACCCCGGGAGCTTCGACCCCATCACTTTGGGGCATCTGAATATCATCAAGCGGGCTGCCGTGTGCTTTGACAAGCTCATCGTCTGCGTGATGGTCAATTCGGAGAAGCTCCACACGGGCCTTTTCACCCCGGAGGAGCGGGCCGAGCTCATCCGCAAGGTGGTCTATAAGCTGCCCAATGTGGAGGTGGATTGGTCCACCACCCTGCTGGCGGAGTATGCCCGGGAGAAGAAGGCCTGCACCCTGGTCAAGGGCCTGCGGGCGGTGTCGGACTATGAGAACGAGCTGCAAATGGCGCTGCTCAACCGGAAGCTCAATCCGCGGCTGGACACCATGCTCCTGCCGTCCAGCGCAAAGTACACCTATATCAGCTCCAGCGTGGTCAAGGAGATGGCCCGCTATGGGGCGGATCTGTCGGACTTTGTGACCCGGGAGATCATCGACGACGTAAATGAACGAATGAGACAGAGGAGGGGTGAGTAATGGCCAGCGGCGTGGAAGAACTGATGGACTTACTCTATCAAATGATCGACGAGGCCAAGGGCCTGCCTCTGAGCAGCGATAAATGCATCCTCGGGCGGGATAAGGCCCTGGATCTGGTGGACGAGATCCGCAGCCAGTTCCCGATGGAGCTGAACGAGGCCAAGAAACTGGTGGCCAGCCGGACCGACTACCTGGCCTCCGCCAAGCGGGAGGCCGAGCTCATCCGCAAGCAGGCTGACGACCGGGCCAAGCAGATCCTGGCGGAAGATGAGCTCACCGCCCAGGCCAAGCAGCGCTCCAACGAGATCCTCCGTCAGGCGGAGGAGCGCAGCCGGGAGCTGCGCCGGGCGGCCAACGAGTACTGCGAGGACGCCCTGCGCCGCACCGAGGAGGCGGTGGCCGAGGCCTATGACGAGATCAAGAAATCCCGGGCCCGGTTCCGCAGCGCGGCGGCCGGCCTGAACAACAAGCAGCCGTCCTGACGGCGGCAAACGCCCCTCTTCCGGGCAGGAAGGGGGGCGTTTTTGTATCCCGCGGCGGGAGAAGCGTCCGGTATTATTTCAATCGAACGCATGTTTTTGTTCTGGAATCCGGGGAGTTCGACAGAAAATCTCAGACTTTTTTCGAAAAAAAGAACAAACAAAGTATTGCAATTTTATTACGAAGCCTTTATACTAAAACAGACGGGTGGAGGAAAGTGGAGCAAAAAGGAGCGGCGAGACACCGGCATGGAGAGGCGGGACAGACATGGAGGGCACCTATGAGCACACCATCGACGCCAAGGGCCGCATGTTCCTGCCCGCCCGGCTCCGGGAGGAGCTGGGCAGCGTGTTCCACATCGCCGTAGGGGCCAACCGGGACGCCGCCGGCGTGTGCAAGTACCTGGTGATGTACCCCGCCGCCACCTGGCAGAAGCTCCAGGAGCGGGTGGCCGCCCTGCCCAGCAGTCAGGCCGCCGCCATGGACGTCATTTTCGCCAATGCCGCCCGGTGTGAGCCGGACAGCCAATGGCGCATCCTCATTCCCCAGGACCTGCGGGACTACGCGGAGCTGAAGCGGGACGTGGTGGTCATCGGCAACAACGACAAGGCCAAGATCTGGGACGCCGAGAGCTGGAACGCCAAGAAGAAGCGGGAGCTCACCCCGGAGCAGGTGGCCGAAACCATGCTCCTGCTGGGGCTGTAGGACTGAAACGACCAATGGAGAGGAGACCGTTCAGATATGGAAGGGTTCACGCACCGCCCCGTCCTGCTGGAGGAGTGCATCCAGGCGCTGCACATCCGCCCGGATGGGATCTATCTGGACGGCACCCTGGGCCGGGCGGGGCACGCCCGGGAGATTGCCCGGCGCCTGACCACCGGGCGCCTCATCGGGGTGGACCGGGACCAGGCGGCCCTGGACGCCGCCCGGGAGCGGCTCGCCCCCTGGATGGACCGGGTGAGCCTGGTCCACAGCAATTTCTGTGCAATCGAGAGCATTCTGGACGGCTTGGGGATTCCCGCCGTGGACGGCATGCTCTTTGACCTGGGGGTGTCCTCCCCCCAGCTGGACGACGCCTCCCGGGGATTCAGCTATCTCTCGGACGCGCCGCTGGACATGCGTATGGACCGGGAGGACGGCCTGACGGCCAGGACTTTGATAAACGAGTGGCCCCGGGATGCTCTCCGGGATATTTTCACCCGCTATGGGGAGGAGCGCTATGCCGGGCCCATCGCCGCGGCCATTGACCGCCGCCGGCAGGAGCGGCCCATCGAGACCACGCTGGAGCTGGTGGAGGTCATCCGCTCAGCCATGCCGGCCAAGGCCCTGCGGGAAAAGCAGCACCCGGCCAAGCGGTGTTTCCAGGCCATCCGCATCGCCGTCAATGACGAGCTGGGGTCGGTGGAGCGGATGCTGAAGGCCGCGGTGCCCCGGCTCAACCCGGGCGGGCGGCTGGCGGTGATCTCCTTCCACTCGCTGGAGGACCGGCTGGTGAAGACCGCCTTTGCCGAATATGCCCGGGGCTGCACCTGCCCGCCGGATTTTCCGGTGTGTGTGTGCGGGAAAAAGCCCCAGGTCAAGCTCATTACCCGCAAACCCGTTATAGCGGGAGAGCGGGAAGTGGAGGAAAATCCCCGCGCCCGCAGCGCCAAGCTGCGGGTGGCGGAAAAGCTGTAGCCCGGCCCCCAGGGGGCTGTGTGCGAAATTACCAAAGAAAGGGAGTTGGTCCCCATGGCGGCTGAACTGGCAAAGCGGAGAAGAAGATATGCCTACGGCGCAGCGCCGGGGAGCAACGCCTATGAGGGTTCGGCCGCCCGCCGTCTGGAGGGCCAGGTCCGTACCCGGCCCCAGGTCCGCCCCCGGGAGCGGGTGGTGGCCCGTCCCCGGGTCCGGGTGCGGGAGGCCGGCCGCGTGTCGGTATTCGCGGTGGTGGGCTTTGCGGCGGTGGCCCTGTGCGCGGTGCTGCTGATGTTCGGCTATGTGCAGCTCTCCCAGATCTCCGACCAGGTGGTGGAGCTGGAAAACCAGATCACCACCCTCAAGAGCGAAGAGGCCCAGCTGCGGGTGCAGTATGAGCTGGCCTATGACCTGAGCGCCATTGAGGCGGCGGTGACCGCCGACGGCAGCATGGTCCGCCCGGAGGAGAGCCAGATCATCTATGTGGACCTCTCCGCCCCCGACAGTGTGGAGCTCTTTGGCGAAACAGAGACAGGCACGGGCTTTGTGAGCCTGCTGGCGAGCGTGAAGGACATTTTCGGGACGGTGGTGGAATATTTCCGCTGAGGGCCGCCATATAGTTCCCTGACCGCAAAAGAAACAAATGGGCCGCCGCGGGGCGGCCCCCAGAGAGAGGGCGTAAGAAAACGAGAGTTTCTTACGCCCTCATGCGGCATTTTAAAGGAGAATGGGCATGAAATCTGACAAAAAGCGTCAAACCGGCCGGGGAGCGGCCAACTTGGTGATCCTCAAGCGCACCCTCTTCCTGATGGCGGTGTGCGGGGTGCTCCTCTTTATCCCGCTGGTGGTGCGGCTCTATCAGCTCCAGATCGTGCAGCACCAGGAGCTGGAGTCCCGGGCCATCGACCAGCAGACCTGGGATAAGGAGGTCATCGCCGACCGGGGCACCATCTACGACGCCAACGGCAACGTCCTGGCCATGAGCGCCGAGGCCTACTACATCCAGCTCTCCCCCCACGAGATCGAGCAGCGGCAGGAGGAGTACCGGAAGCAGGTGGAGGAGGCCAATCAGGCCGAAACGCCGGAGGAGCGGGAGGCGCTCATGCCCAAATACGACGAGCCCACCAACGAGTCCATCGCCCAGAATCTGGCGGAGATGCTGGACCTGGACGCGGAGAGTATCCTGACGCGCCTGGGCCGCACCGACTCCTGGAGCGAGGTCATCAAGACCCAGGTGGAGAGCGACCAGGCCGACCTGGTCCGCGCCTACGCCAAGGAGAACGGCCTCTCGGCGGGCATCTACGTCCTGCCCAGCTCCAAGCGCTACTACCCCTACGGCAGCCTGGCCGCCCAGATCATCGGCTGGGTCAACTACAACGACGGCAACCGGGGGGCCTACGGCCTGGAGGCCCTGTACGACGAGGAACTCTCCGGCCAGACCGGGCGCATTGTCACCGCCAAGGACGGCACCGGAAAGCAGCTGCTCTACCGCTATGAGGACTACGAGGACGCGGTGGACGGCATGGACCTGCACCTGACCCTGGACGCCACCATCCAGTCCTACTGCGAGCGGGTCCTCTCCGAGGGCATCGAGAAGTTTGAGGCCCAGGACGGCGGCTTTGTCCTGGCCATGGACCCCAATACGGGGGCCATCCTGGGCTGGGCCAACTCCCCCTCCTACGACCTGAACGAGCCGCGGACCATCAGCGATCCCAATCTCTCGGCCCAGCTTCAGGAGATCCTGAGCGACACCACCCTCACCGACGAAGAGAAGTCGGCCCAGCAGACGAACCTCCTCTACCAGCAGTGGAGCAACAAGGCCCTCAACCAGACCTATGAGCCCGGCTCTACCTTCAAGACCGTGGTGCTGGCCGCCGCCCTGGAGGAGGGAGTGGTCAGCGAGAATGACACCTTCACCTGCACGGGCTCGGTGATGGTGGACGGTTACCCCCAGCCCATCCGCTGCTCGGACCGGGATGGCCACGGCACCCAAAATCTGGCCCGGGCGGTGGCCAATTCCTGCAACCCGGCTTTCATCGCCATCGGCCAGCGGCTGGGTACCTCCACGTTTTACGATTACCTGGAGGACTTCGGTTTTCTCTCCCAGACCGGCGTGGATCTCCAGGGGGAGCCCAGCGCCCCCAACTACAACCTCATCTGGCCCCGGGACTCCTTCACCCACGTGGATCTGGCGGTGGCCTCCTTCGGCCAGCGCCTCCAGGTGACTCCCCTCCAGCTCATCACGGCGGCGGCGGCGGTCATCAACGGCGGCCACCTGATGCAGCCCTATGTGGTGGAGAGCATCACCGATGCCGATGGCAACGTGGTCCAGCACACCGAGCCCACCGAGGTCCGCCAGGTCATCAGCGAGAAGACCAGCGAGCGCTGCCGCACCATTCTGGAACAGGTGGTCATCCCCCCCGGGACCGGTCAGCAGGCCTATGTGGCGGGCTACCGCATCGGCGGCAAGACCGGCTCCTCCGAGACTCTGGAGGACGACCACACCATCGTCTCCTTCTTGGGCTTTGCCCCGGCCAACGACCCGAAAGTGATCGTCCTCATTGCCTATGACAACCCCAAACCCACCGGACCCAACTCCAACTACACCTCCGGCATGTACTACATCAGCGGCGGCAACATGGCCGCCCCCCAGGCCGCCGAGCTCATTCCCGACATTTTGGACTATATGGGGGTGGCCAAACAGTATACCGACGAGGAGAAGGCCAATATGGACGTGGCGGTGCCCAACGTCATCGGCATGACTCTGGAGGCAGCCACCACCAAACTCACCGACAGCGGCCTGGAGGTGCGCACGGTGGGCGAGGGAGCCACAGTGACCGACCAGACCCCCCTCACCGGGGTGGCCATCCCCGGCGGCAGCGAGGTGATCCTCTATCTGGGGGAGGAGAAGCCCACGGACAGAGTAACGGTCCCCAACGTCCAGGGCATGAACCGGGACCAGGCGGAGGCCGCCCTGGCCAATGTGGGGCTGTATTTGAAGTCCACCGGCCTGACGGTGGGCAGCGACGTGCGGGCCGAGAGCCAGGCCATCGCCGCGGGCACCGAAGTGGAGCGGGGCACGGTGGTGGAGGTACACTTCATCCAAAGCACCGCCAGCGGCGGGGCCGGCAGCGGCCTGTGATCCGATAACAGCAGACCAGAGCCATCGGGCAGACTTGACCCAAAGGGGTGACTGTATGAGACTGCGCCAGCTTTTGCAGGGCGCCGCCCCTTTGGGGGCGTCCGCCGACCTGGAAATGGAAATTTATGGAATATCTTACGACAGCCGGACCCTCCGCCCCGGGGAGCTCTTCGCGGCCCTCCCGGGCGCCCGGGCCGACGGGCAGGACTATCTGGCCCAGGCTATGGAGCGGGGGGCGGCCGCCGTGCTGTGTGAGCGGGAACCGGAGCTCCCCATCCCCTGGGTGCGGGTGGCTGACGCCCGGGCCGCTCTGGCGGCGGCGTCGGCCAACTGGTTCGGCCGTCCGGCGGAGCGCCTGACCATGGTGGGGGTCACCGGCACCAACGGTAAGACCACCACCACCTATCTCATTAAGGCGGTGCTGGAGGGAGCGGGGGCCAAGGTGGGCCTCATCGGCACCAACCAGGTGCTCATCGGGGAGCGGAGCCTGCCCGCCCTGCGCACCACCCCTGAGAGCTGGGAACTTCAGCGCCTGCTCTGCCAGATGGCCTGCGCCGGGTGCACCCATGTGGTCATGGAGGTCTCCTCCCACGCCCTGGTCCTCCACCGCACCGATACCATCCCCTTTGCGGTGGGGGTGTTCACCAACCTGACCGAGGACCACCTGGACTTTCACGGCACCATGGAGGCCTACCGTGCAGCCAAGGGACGCCTCTTCGATCAGTGCGGGAAGGCGGTGCTCAACCTGGACGACGAGGCGGGGCGCTGGTACGCCGGGCGGGTAACATGCCCCCAGGTCACCTACTCCGAGCGCCGGGACGAGGCCGACCTGACTGCCCGCAACCTGCGCCTGTTCCCCGACCACATCCGGTTCGAGGCGGTCACCTGGGGGAAGCTGTGCCGGGTGAGCCTGCCCATTCCCGGGGGGTTCACCCTTTACAACGCCCTGGGGGCCCTGGGGTGCGGCCTGGCCCTGGG
The DNA here is from genome assembly GCA_944386885.1 of uncultured Oscillospiraceae bacterium. Lineage (GTDB taxonomy): Bacteria > Bacillota > Clostridia > Oscillospirales > Oscillospiraceae > Pseudoflavonifractor_A. The sequence goes on from CALXCU010000143.1 coordinate 8,989, forward strand.
GCTGGAGCTGGAGGGCATGGCCCGTTCCCTGGCGGGGGCGGGGGGCGTAAAGGGCCGCCTGGAGGTGGTCCCCGTGCCGGAGGAGGCGGGCTTTACCGTCCTCATCGACTATGCCCACACCCCCGACGCCCTGGAGAAGGTGCTGGTGGCGGTAAAAGACTTCACCCCGGGCCGGGTGATCTGCCTGTTCGGCTGCGGCGGGGACCGGGAGCGGGAAAAGCGGCCCAAGATGGGGGCCATCGCCGCGGCCCTGGCCGACTATGTGGTGGTGACCTCCGATAACCCCCGCACGGAGGACCCCATGGGCATCCTCCGGGACATTCTGGCCGGGATGGGGGAGAGCGACACCCCCCGCCAGGTGATCCCCCACCGGCGGGAGGCCATCGCCGCAGCCCTGGCCCTGGCCCGGCCGGGGGACGCGGTGCTCCTGGCCGGAAAGGGCCACGAGACCTACCAGGAGGTGGGGGAGGAGCGCCGCCCTCTGGACGAGCGGGCGGTGGTGGCCGCCTGGTTTGACCGCGGGCCCGGCCCGGCCGGGAAAGACTTGTAAGATTTCGGGTGGAAATCGCCGCGTGTGTGTGATAAAATACCTCTCTAAGCGTGTGTGCGCTGGAACGAGGTATGGAGGTTCAAAAGAATGGAAATCAGCAGTGTGATCGGAAGCATCATCCTGAGCTTTGTCGTCTCGGCCGTGGCGGGCCGCCTGCTCATCCCGGCCCTGCGCCGGCTGAAGGCCGGGCAGGCCATCAAGGAGATCGGCCCCACCTGGCACATGACCAAGCAGGGCACCCCCACCATGGGGGGGCTTATGTTCATCTTCTCCATGGCGGTGGTGCTCCTGACGGTGGGCGCCCCCGACCTGGCCGCGGGGCGTCTGGGGGGGCTTTTTACATACCTCTTCGCCCTGGTGTTCGGAGCCATCGGCTTCCTGGACGACTATATGAAGGTAAAGAAAAAGGAGAACACCGGCCTCACCGCCGGACCCAAATTCCTGTTGCAGCTGGCGGCGGCCATCGTCTTTACGATCCTGCTGCGCAATGAGGGATATCTGACGCCCGACCTGTATATCCCCTTTGTGAACGTGACCTTCCAGCTGCCCTGGGCGGTATACATGGTCTTTGCGGCCTTTGTGATGGTGGGCACCGTGAACGCGGTGAACATCACCGACGGCATTGACGGCCTCTCCAGCAGCGTCACCGTACCGGTGGCCCTCTTTTTCACGGTGGTGGCCGCCCAGTGGCAGCACCGGGAGATCAGCGTCCTGGCCGGGGCCCTGGTGGGGGGGCTGCTGGGCTTCCTCATCTACAATTTCCATCCGGCCAAGGTCTTTATGGGGGACACCGGGTCCCTGTTTATGGGAGGGATGGTCTGCGGCCTGGCCTTTGCGCTGGATATGCCCCTGATCCTGGTGCTGGTGGGCATTGTGTACATTGCCGAGACCCTCTCGGACATCATCCAGGTGACCTATTTCAAGCTCACCCATGGCAAGCGGATCTTCCGCATGGCGCCCCTCCACCACCACTTTGAGATGGGCGGCTGGAGCGAGGTGAAGCTGGTGGTGGTCTTTACCGGGGTGACGGTGCTCTTCTGCCTGCTGGCCTATGCGGGTGTGATGAACCGCTACCCGGTGTGATGTTATCCCCGTTCTAAGGAGGCGATCATTTGGCCAGAACCCGCAAACGAGACCTGACCGTGGAGGAACAGCTGGCCCGCGGGCCGCTGGACCTGCCCTTCCTGATGCTGGTGGTGATGCTGACGGTCATCGGTGTTATCATGGTCTTTTCCGCCTCCTACCCCACTGCCATCAACGAGGGAAAGTCTGCCACTAACTATTTTGTCCGCCAGGCGGGCTTTGGAGCCGCTGGCCTAGCGGTCATGTACTTTATCAGCAAGATCAACTACCAGCGCTTCCGCTGGATGTCGGTGGGGGTGCTGGCAGTGTCGATCCTGTTGCTGGTGGCGGTGCTCATCCCTGGCATCCATACCGAACGGGACGACGGTGTGCGGCGATGGATCGCCGTGCCGGGCATCGGTACGTTTCAGCCCTCGGAGATCGCCAAGGTGGGGGTCATCATGTACTTCTCGGCCCGGCTCTCCAAGCGTGGCAGCGAGAAGCCTCCCCGCATCAGCCGCCGCTCCCGCTGGAAGGGCCCCTATTACCTGCTCAAGCATGCAGGCTTTTTTGAACTGGTGCCTTACGGTGCAATTCTTTTGGTCATTGTGTTGCTAATGCGCTTGGAACCCCACATGTCGGGCACCATCCTGATCCTGGCCGGAGCGGCGGCGGTGCTCTTTGCCGCAGGCATCCACATGGGGTGGTTCGTGGCTGGAGGCGGGCTGTTACTGATCCTGTTGCTGGGCATGATGGCGGGCTACCAGTCCACCCGCATCCTGGTCTGGCGGGACCCTTGGGACTACTACGCCACCGGCGAGAGCTACCAGATCATCCAGTCCCTCTATACCATCGGCTCAGGAGGGCTGCTGGGGGTGGGCTTGGGTAAGGGGCGGCAGAAATTTCTCTTCCTCCCGGAGCCGGAGAACGACTTTATCTTTCCCGTCATCTGCGAAGAGCTAGGTCTGGTGGGGGCCTGTGTGATCCTCTTTCTCTTTGCCCTGCTGGTCCTGCGGGGGTACTGGATCGCCATCCACGCCCGGGACCGCTTCGGCGCGCTGCTGACGGTGGGCGTCACTACCCTTCTGGCAGTGCAGGTGGTGCTGAATGTGGCGGTGGTCACCAACCTGCTGCCCACCACAGGCATCTCCCTGCCCTTTTTCAGCTACGGCGGGACCGCCTTAATGATCCAGCTGGCCGAGATGGGCATGGTCCTGAGCGTATCCCGGCAGATCCCGGCGGCCAAGCAGGGCTAGCGGGGCCGGGCTTTTCAGAAACAGAATTTGGATGTGATGAACGATGAATATCCTCTTTACCTGCGGCGGCACGGCGGGACATATCAACCCGGCGGTGGCCCTGGCGCGGCTGTTTCAGCTGCGGGACCCGGACTGCAAGGTCCTCTTTGTGGGGGCGGACGGGGGAATGGAGACCCGTCTGGTACCCAAGGAGGGCTATGACATCCGCACGGTGACCATCACCAATTTCCGCCGCTCCTTTACGCCGGCGGCGGTCGGCCACAACATCAAGACGGTCTTTAACATGGGCCGCTCCAAGCGCCAGGCCAACCGCATTTTAAAGGAATTTCAGCCCGGCCTGGTGGTAGGCACGGGGGGCTACGCCTCGTACCCGGTGGTCCACGCCGCGGCGGCCAAGGGCATCCCCACCGCCGTGCACGAGTCCAACGCCGTGCCGGGCCTGACCACCAAGGCCCTGTCCAAGGTGGTGGACGTGGTGATGGTGGGCTTTGAGGAGAGCCGCAGCCACTACGAGCACCCCGAGAAGGTGGTGGTCACGGGCACGCCGGTGCGGGGGGATTTCTTCCAGTACACCCGCAGGGAGGCCCGGGCCAAGCTGGGCATCGACGACGGGCGCCCGGTGATCCTCTCGGTGTGGGGGAGCCTGGGGGCGGCGGTGATGAACCGCCAGAGCGCCGACTTCATCGCCCTGGAGTGCCGGGCGGGGGAGCCCTTCCACCATATCCACAGCGCCGGGCGGGATTATCAGTCCATGTGCAAGGCCTTGGAGGAACTGGGGGTGGACCTGCGGGAGCACCCCGCCATCGACCTGCGGGAGTACATCTACGACATGCCGGTGGTGATGGCGGCGGCCGACCTGGTGTTCTGCCGGGCGGGGGCTTCCACCATCGCCGAGCTCACCGCCATCGCCAAGCCCGCGGTGCTGGTGCCCTCCCCCAATGTGGTGGCCGACCACCAGACCAAAAACGCCCGGGTCCTCGCCC
>CALXCU010000144.1 GCA_944386885.1 uncultured Oscillospiraceae bacterium
GAACACCCCGATGAAGGCGCAGAACAGGGCGGTGATGAAAATGCAGTAGCGCTTGGTCATGGCAGGTCCTCCTTTGTCAGAATCGGAAGTACAGGAAGGGGTTGTAGGTGGCGTCCACCAGGTAGGCAGTGCAGAGCGCCATGCCGCCCAGCACCAAAATGGGAAGGGCCACCTGGACGGCCCGGCGGGGCAGGCGCTCCCACAGCTTGGCCCACAGGGGCAGCGAGGCCAGGATAGCGATAAAGAGGGTGGGCCCATAGGAGCGCAGGTAGTACCAGAAGGCCCCATCGGCCAGGCCGCCCTGCGCCATGCCGAACATGGCTAAGAGGTAGGCCCCCATCTGACCAAAATCTTCCACAGCGAAGATGGCCCAGCTCACCATCACCAGGAAGAGGGTATAGAGGTGCTGCACAGCGGCGGGGAGCTTCTGGAGGAGCTTGCCGAGAAAGGCCTTCTCCAAAATGATGAGAGCGGCAAAGTAGAGGCCCCAGATGAGGAAATTCCAGCTGGCCCCGTGCCAGATGCCCGTGGCAGCCCATACCAGGAACAAGTTGAAATACAGACGGGGCCTGCTCACCCGGTTGCCCCCCAGAGGAATATACATATACTCCCGGAACCAGGAGCCCAGAGAGATGTGCCACCGCCGCCAGAACTCGGTGATGGATTTTGAGATATAGGGGTAGTTGAAGTTGCGCAGGAACTCGAAGCCCAGCATCCGGCCCAGGCCCACGGCCATGTCGGAGTAGCCGGAGAAGTCAAAGTAGAGCTGCAGCGCAAAGGCCGCCACACCCAGCCACGCCCCTGCGGTGGTGAGCTCCACCGCAGGCAGGGCCAGGTACACGTCCCAGAGCTGGCCCAGGTTGTTGGCCAGCAAGACCTTCTTGGCCAGACCCACCACGAAGACCTGCACGCCCGAGGCGAACTGCTCCGGGGAGTGGGTGCGGTAGTTCATCTGATCGGCCAGCTCCTTGTACTTGATGATGGGGCCGGCGATGAGCTGGGGGAAGAGGGTGACAAAGGTGCCGAAGCTCACTAGGTTCTTTGGCAGCTCCGCGTCCCCCCGGTAGATGTCCACCGGGTAGGTCATGGTCTGGAAGGTATAGAAGGAGATGCCGATGGGCAGGGTTAGGTTAAGGGTGGGCACCATGATGCCGAAGCCCTGGAGGGTGGTGGCCATCAGCCCCCAGTATTTGAAGAAGAACAGGATGGCCAGGTTCAAGCCCAGGGAGATGCCCACCGCCCACCGGGCCCCTTTGTCATTGCCCTTGGCCTTGCACCGATAGACGATGATGCCGGCAAAATAGTCCAGCACGATGGTGAAGAGCATCAGCAGGATGTAGACCGGCTCACCCCACCCGTAGAACACCAGGTTGACCACCAACAGCCACAGATTGCGCCATTTCAGGGGGGTAATATAGTAGATGAGCAATACAATAGGTAAATAAATAAATAAAAAATACAAAGAGGAAAAAACCAACGGGGGGCCACCTGCCTTTTCCGAGTCTTGGGAAGCGCCCGGCGGGGCCCGCCGGGCGCTGATTCAGTATACCCGATTTTTCTTACTTTGTATAGGTGTTAAAAGCGTCCACCGCGTCCTGGGCGCATTCGCCGATGGCGAAGAGGATGTAATCGCCGTTGGTGACCAGCTGGTAGTTCTCCACCAGCTCCAGCTGCTCGGGCCGATACTGGCTCCACTGCTGCACCAAGTCGGCCTGGCGCTGTTCCACAGCGGCTTTGACGGCGTCCATTTTGTCCGGCTTCACCTTGGCCAGGAAAAACTCGGTTGCCTGGGTGTTCATGGCGGGCATCTTGCAGAGATAGGCCTCCAGGTCGGCGGCGCTGATGCCGTAGACCGCCTGCAGGGTGGAGTCGTTCAGGTCAGTGAGCATAGGCAGCTCGTTCTGGGCAATGTCATTCCACACCGACTCCAACACCGACTCCGCCGAGGCAGGAGTGGGGGTGGGGGCCGGAGTGGGCGCGGCAGAGGGGGTGGGGACCGGCGTGCTGGTGGGCGCGGGGGCAGTAGTGGGCCGGCTGGTGGGCTGTGCGGCGGGGGTTGCCGTGGGTGCGGCGGAGGGGGAGGTCTCCTGCTCCGGCGTGGGGGAGGGAGAGGACTGCGCCCCGCTGGGCGCGGGGCCCTCGCTGGGGACGGCGCTCCCCTCCGGCGCGGTGGAGGGGCTGGGGGCGAGGGTCTCGCTGACGGCGGGGGGAGAGTCCTGGGGCGGGGTGGCAGAGGTGGACTCGCCGCCGCCGCAGCTGGACAGCAGGCTCACAGACAGGGCCAATGACAGGGTCAGAGGCAGGATACGGGGATGGCGCATAGGTCGGTAACTCCTTTTATGTATCATGAGAATGGGGCGGGGACCAGGTCCGCGCTCAAGAACTTGGACGAGAGAGGAGAAGAAAAAGTTCCCTCTCCGGCGAAAAAAAGGACGCCGGTTTTTCCGGCGTCCCACCGCTCAGCGGCCCAGGTTGTGCAGCCAAGTCTCGGCCAGGTCCATCCAGACCGCGCACTCCGGCTGAAGGCCGCGCTGGTCCCGCCCAGCGGTGAGGGGGCCGGCGGTCCCCAGTCCATGCCGCCCCACCGGGAAGAGGTGGAACTCGGTGGGCACCCCCTGGGCCCGCAGGGCCTGGACCAGGAGGAGGGAATTTTCCACCGGGACCGTCTGATCCGTCCAGGTGTGCCAGAGAAAGACCGGCGGCGTCTGGGGTCCTACCCGCTTCTCCAGAGAGAGCGCTCCCGCCCGATCCAAAGACTCCGGCCCCAGGAGGTTGCGAAAACGCTCCCGGTGGGCGAAGGGCCCGGCGGTGATCACCGGATAGCTGAGGATGAGCCCGTTGGGGCGGCGCAGCTCCGGCGGGACGCCCAGGGCGCTGGTGAGGAAGTCCTCGGGCCACAGGGCTCCCAGGCATCCGGCCAAATGGCCCCCGGCGGAGGAGCCCTGAACCACGATGCGCGCCGGGTCCACATACCACTCCTCCGCGCGGGTGCGGATGAGGGCCACGGCGCTGGCCAGCTGGAGCAGGGCGGTGGGGAAGCGGGCGGGGGCCACCGAGTAGCGCAGCACCGCCGCATGCACCCCCATGGCCAGAAAGCGGAAGGCCATGCCCTCGGCCTCCCGGTCGGAGGTCATGGCATAGCCGCCCCCCGGGCAGAGGAGCACCAGAGGCCGGCGCAGGCCGTCGTCCAGCTCCGGGGAGTTGTCCCAGAGGTAGAGATGAAGGGGGGCCTGCGCTCCGCCCGGCCCGGCGGAGACGGAGAGGACCTGGTAGCGCATGACGGACCCTCCGCTCAGGCCTTCACAGCCTGCCGCAGGGCCCGGGAGAGCTGGTCAGGGCAGGAGGTGCCCTTGCTCCCGCAGCAGATGCCGGACAGGCGCGCGATGGCGTCCTCCACCTTCATGCCCTTTACCAGGCTGGAAATACCCTTGAGGTTGCCGTTGCACCCGCCGGTGAACGCCACATCCCGAATGACGCCGTCCTCCACGTCCACCTGAATGCGGCGGGAGCAGACCCCCTGGGGCTGGTAGTCGATCAACATACTCCATTCATCTCCTGTTGTCTAAAATGCGTGCGTATCATACCATAGTTCGCGCCGGGATGCAAGGGCAGGGATTCTAGAAAAGCTTCAGATTCCTTTAAGGGAATTTTTATAAATTACCCGCCATTTTCTAAAGGATTGCCCGCTATACTCAAAGGCGAAGAATCCAAGGAGGTGGCGGGGAATGAAGATCCTCATCCTGACGGGAAAATTCGGCATGGGGCACTACTCGGCGGCTCAGTCCCTGCGGGAGCAGCTGGGCCGGGGGCTGCCCCGGGCCCAGGTGGAGGTGGTGGATCTGTTCGCCTACGCCCTGCCCAGCGGGGCGCGGGTGTGGTACCGGGCCTTCCACCTGCTGGTGACCTACGGCACGGGCCTGTTCAATACCTATTACCGTCTGACCGAGCGCCTGCCTGCCGACCTGCGCTCCCCTCTGGACGGATTTATGGTGGATAAGCTGGCGGCCTTGATTGCGGAGCGGGAGCCCGACGCGGTCATCGCCACCCACCCCATCTGTGCCGGGCTCACCGCCCGGTATAAGGAGCGCACCGGCCGGGAGCTGCCTCTGCTGACCTGTGTGACCGACTTGTCCACCCACAATGAGTGGCTCCACGCAGGAACCGACTGCTACCTGGTGGGCAGCCCGGCCATCCGGGACCGCTTGGCCGGGAAAGGGGTCCCGCCGGAGCGCATCCTGGTCACCGGCATCCCAGTGAAGGAGGCCTTCCGCCGCCTGAGCCACCGGAAGGGGGGCGCGCGCCGCCGTTTGCTGGTGATGGGGGGCGGGCTGGGGCTGCTGCCCCGGAAGGAGAGCTTCTACGAGGCCCTCAACGCCCTGGACGGGGTGGACACCACCATCTTGGTGGGCAATAATCAGAAGCTCTACCGCCGCCTGGCGGGCAGGTACCCCCATATCGAGGTGGTGGGCTTTACCGACCATGTGTGGGATTACATGGCCCAGGCCGACCTGATGCTCACCAAGCCCGGGGGCATCACCGTCTTTGAGAGCATCTTTGCCGAGCTCCCCCTGCTGCTTTGGGAGCCCTTCCTCCAGCAGGAGAAGAACAATGCGCGCTTCCTCCTCCGGGCGGGGCTGGCCCGCTCGGCCGCCCAGGAGAATGAGGCCTGCCTGCTGGCCATCCGGGATCTGCTCTACAACGACGCCGCCCTGGAGGAGATGCGGGGGAACATGCGCCGGGCCAAGGCACAGATGGAGGCGGAGGGGGCAGCCCGGCTGCTCTCGGCCCTGGCGTTTTCCAAGGAGGTGAGCGCGGTATGAGACATTCCACAGACAGACGCCTTTGGGCGGCCCTGGCGGCATTGGCCGCCCTTGCCGCCGCAGCGGGAGCTGTGCTGCTGGCCCGGAAGCGGGGTGGCCGCTGATGGAACGCCGGAAACAGATTTTAGGCTTGGCCCTGCTGCTGGGGCTGATGGCCTTCACGTTCTTCCTGTTGCTGCGGGATCAGCCTCTCTCCACCCTGCTGGACACGCTCAGCCGGGTCCATCCGGGCTATGTGTTGGCGGGGTTGGGGCTGATGGTGGCCTATGAGGGCTGCGAGGCCCTGTGCACCCGCCTGATCCTGGGGCGGCTTGGCCATAAAGTCCCCTCCCGCTGGTGCCTGAGCTACTCCTTTGTGGGATTTTATGTCAGCTCCATCACACCCTCCTCCAGCGGGGGGCAGCCCGCCCAGATCTACTATATGGCCCGGGACGGCGTACCCGCCGCCCATGGGGCGCTGAACATGCTCCTCATCGCCGTGTGCTACCAGGTGACGCTGCTCCTCTACGCCGGGACGGCCTGGCTGCTGCTGCCGGGGCTGCGCGCGGCCCTGGGGGTGGGAATGGGCCTGCTGCTCCTGCTGGGGGGCGGGGTACTCACCCTTCTGACGGCGGGAATGCTCTCCTTCCTCTTTCTGCCCAAGCTGGCCGCGGGGCTGGCGGGCCGGGTGCTGGATGGGCTGGCGCGGGTGGGCCTGATCCGGGACCGGGCCGGAGCGGGGGAGAAGCTGGCGCGCCAGATGGAAGAATATGCCGCCGGGGCGGCCTGCCTGCGGGCCAACCGGGACCTCTTTCCCCGGCTGCTGGGCCTGACTGCCCTGCAGCTGAGCGCCCAGTTCGCCGTGCCCTATTTGGTCTACCGGGCCTTCGGACTGGAGGGCCAGAGCCTCTTCCTCTTCCTGGGGACCCAGGCGGTGGTCACTCTGGCGGTGTGTTCCCTGCCCCTGCCCGGGTCGGTGGGGCCTGCCGAGGGGGGCTTTCTCACCGCCTTTACCCCCCTCTTCGGCGCTGCCCTGGCCACCCCGGCCATGCTGGTGAGCCGCGGCATCAGTTTCTATGCCTTCCTCCTGGTGAGCGCCGGCGTGACCCTGGCGGTTCACCTGAGGGGGAGAAAACGGGAGCGCCCGGCCCCCTTTCTGAACCGGGTCCGCCCAATGCCCAGCCGTTAGAACGCGCGGCAGCCGATTTTTTCCAAAAAATCGGCCGCCGCTCTTTTGTCCCCAGGTGGGATGTGTTACAATAGGCGGAGAAAGCCGCCCCGGGCGGCCGCCGGCCGCAGGGCTGTACTCTGGCAGAAATGAGAAATGGGGTTTTGATATGTATTATCTGGGAATCGACCTGGGCGGAACCAACATCGCCGCCGCCGCCGTCAGCGAGGAAGGAGAGATTCTGGGCCGCGCCGGGATCCCGACCTCCCGGCTGGGAGCGGATGCGGTGGCCGGGCAGATGGCCGAGGCGGCCCGGGCCGCTGCCGCCGAAGCGGGGGTGGCGCTGGAGGATGCCGCCAGCGTGGGCATCGGCTCTCCCGGGACCATCGACCCGGAGCGGGGGGTGATCCAGTACTGGAGCAACCTGGATTTTCAAAATGTGCCTCTGGCCCAGCTCCTGCGGGAGCATCTGGGGGGCGAGACGCCCATCTATATGGAAAATGACGCCAATGCCGCCGCCCTGGGGGAGTTTGCCGCCGGCGCGGGCAAGGGAAGCAACTCCATGGTGGCCATTACCCTGGGCACCGGCGTGGGGGGCGGCGCAGTCCTCAATGGAAAGCTCTATACCGGCTTCAACTACGCCGGTATGGAGGTGGGCCACTTCGTGCTGGAGCACGGGGGACGCCTGTGCACCTGCGGCCGCCGGGGCTGTTTTGAGGCCTACTGTTCGGCCACGGCCCTCATCCGGCGCACCCGGGAGAAGATGGAGCAGCACCCGGAGTCCAAGCTCTGGAAGCTGGTAGACGGAGACCTGAAGAAGGTCAACGGCCGCGTCCCCTTTGAGGGGGCGGCCCTGGGGGACGCCACCGCCGGGCAGGTGGTGGACGAGTATATTGATTACCTGGGCTGCGGCGTGGCCAGCCTGGTGAATATTTTCCAGCCGGAGGTATTCTGCATCGGCGGCGGCATTGCCAACCAGGGGGAGACCCTCATGGCTCCGGTGCGGTATATCCTCAACCGGGAGGACTATGCCCGCAACAATATGCACCGCACCCGCCTGGTGCGGGCCCAGCTGGGCAACGACGCGGGGATCATCGGCGCGGCCCTGCTGCCCAAGTTCCGCTAACAAGCGCACATGCAGCCCCTCCCGCCCAGGCGGGAGGGGCTGTTTTTGGCCGCAACGCATAATGGACGTCCCAGGCGCGGTATACTGAAGGAAAGGATGGGAGGTGAGGGCATGGAACCAGCCGCCGGGAAGGAAGACGGGGCCCTCCGGCTAGCCCTGTGCGTGGGGCTGGCGGCCGCCATCTGCTATGGCGGGGGAGCCTGGCTGCGCCGCCGTCCGGTCCCCCTGTGGGAGACCTACGGACCCTGGATCGAAGCGCACCCCACCCGGGCGGTGGCCGCCGTGGCGGCGGCGCTCTATCTGCTCTCTTTCTGGCTCTTTCCCAAAGAGAGCGGAGACTCAGCTCTCCATGTGCCGCCCCAGGAAGCCGGAGATGGTCTGTAGGAGCTTATACTCTGTATCGGAGGAGTCCAGCTCTTCGGGCCCTCCGGCAAAGAGAACGCAGCCCAGCAGGTCTCCCTCCGACAGGATGGGCGCGGCACAGGAGAGAAAATAGCGGCTGCTCTCATCGCTGACGGGGAGGGGCTGCTGTCCGCTCTGGTACTGGTAGATGCCCCGGTCCTCCATGATCTGCTCCAGGGCGGTGGAGATGCGCTTATCGGTGAGCTCCCGCTTGCCGCTCCCGGCCACCGCCAGGCAGGAGTCCCGGTCGGTGATGATGGCCATGCGCCCGGTGGTTTTGTTCAGCGTCTCGCACATTTGGCCGGCAAAGTCCCCAAGACCGCCCATGAGCGAGTATTTTTTAAAAATCACGCCTCCCTCTTTGTCCGTATAGATCTCCAGGGGGTCTCCCTCCCGGATACGCATGGTGCGGCGGATCTCTTTTGGAATGACTACGCGGCCGAGATCGTCGATCCGACGCACAATGCCAGTTGCTTTCATATCTTAAAACGCCTCCTTTGTTTCTCAAGATGGGTTTAATATATGTAATTTGCAATTGGCTATGCAAAGCGAACCGTCCAGGCAGGGTTCCGCCGCAGTCTGTATGGCCTGGAAATTCTCCCCGGCTTGGCCTTGCAATCGAAACTTCTTTGTGCTATAAGTAACATATGTAACGATTTTGCAAAAGAGGAACGCGTGTGAAAGCAAATCAGGAGAGACAAAAGCGCATGGCCTATGTGGCGCGCCGGTATTATCTGGACAACCAAAAGCAGAGCGATATTGCCCGGGAGCTGGGGATCTCCCGGCCGCTGGTCAGCCGCATTCTTGCTGAAGCACGGGAGCGGGGGGTGGTGGAGATCACCGTCCACGACCCGGAGGCCGAGTCGGCCGGGCTGCTGGAGCGCCTGCGGCGCTCCAGCTCCATCCAGGGTGGCGTTCTGGTGGAGGACGGGGAGGACAATGACGCCACCAACCAGCTCCTCTCTGAGGGGGCCGTGGAGCTGCTGGAGCAGCTGGATGCCCGCCGTTTGGGGGTGGGCTGGGGCTATCTCATCGGCCAGCTGGTGACCTGGCTGGAGGAGCACCCCCGGCTGGAGAGTTCCATCACCGATATCTGTCCCCTGGTGGGCAACGCCAGCATCCCGGCCCGCAACTACCAGTCCAATGAGAATGTCCGCCTCATGGCCCAGCAACTGGGAGCCGTGCCCCACTTTCTCTACCTCCCCGCTTTGCCGGAGAGCCTGGAGGAAAAGCAGCTGCTCTGCTCCAGCGAGATCTACCGCCAGATTGACCAGGAGTGGCAGCGGCTGGACACCGCCCTGGTGAATATCGGGGACTACCCCTCCAGCCCGGACTTCGCCTCTTTGGTGCGGTATGGCAGTCTGCTCCAGCGGCAGCGCGCTTGCGGACGGATGCTGATCTACTATTTCAATGAGGCGGGGGCCGTGATCCAGTCGGAACAGGATTTCGCCATCCAGATTCCCATCGATACGCTCAGGCGCTGTCCCCGGATCATCGGCGTCTGCTCGGCCAACACCAGCGTAAAGGCCCTGCGGGGGGCCCTCCAGTCGGGCTTTTTGACCCATATCGTGACCCGGGCAGGGTTGGTCAAGGCCCTATTGGAGGAATAAGTAACATATGTAACTCCTGGCGAGGGAATCCCCTTTGCCAGGAGTTCTTTTTTTGTGTAATCTGCCTGTTTCCGGCCGGGTATTTCTGTGAAGAATCGGGAAAATTTCTGAATAATCTTGACTTTTGTAACCAAATGGAGTAGAGTTTTCACAGATGTAAGAAAGAGCAGGAGGTGACAGCCATGACAAAACAGGAGCTGGCAACCCGGCTGAAGAGCGCCTGTGCTCGGGTACTCGCGGCCGAGCAGGAGCTGACCGAGATCGACTCCAAGTTTGGCGACGCCGATCACGGCCTGACCATGGCCAAGATTGCCCGCGCCATTGCGGATGCGGTGGACCAGGCGGAGGGAGGCATCCAGTCCATGCTGGACGATGCGGCTGCGGCCGTCATGTCTCGCAATGGAGGCAGCGGCGTTCCCCTCTGGAACACCTGGCTGGACGGTATGCAGGAGGCCGCCCCTGCGGGGGACGAGATCGACACAGCGGGGCTCCAAGCCGTCTTTGCCCAGGCTCTGGAGGAACTCAACGACATGTCGGGCGCCCAAGTGGGGGATAAGACCATGATGGACGCCATCATCCCCGCCAGCGAGGCCATTGCCGCCTACCCGGGCGGCGACGAGGGGGGGCTCTTGAACGCGGCCGCCCAGGCCGCCCTCCAGGGGGCCGAGGCCACCAAAGGGTTTGTCTCCAAGTTCGGCCGGGCCAAGAGCTACGGGACCCAGACCATCGGCACTCCGGACGCCGGAGCCGTATCAGCGGCCTATTTTTTCCAGGGGCTGGCCCAGAAATGAGCACTGCGCAGCCGCGCTTTTGATTGGGAGGTAGAATGATCCGATGAAAATGAAGAAGTTTATCAACGCCCCCGAGACCATCACCGACGAGGAGCTGGTGGGTCTGGGGCTGGCCTATCCCGACATTCTGGATGTGGACGGCCACCTGGTCATCAGTAAAGACCTGACCGGCGCCGACCGGGTGACCATTGTCACCTACGGCGGCTCCGGCCATGAGCCCGCCCAGGCGGGCTTCGTGGGCAAGGGCATGCTGGATATCCAGGCGGTGGGCGATATCTTCGCCGCCCCTAACGGACAGCTGGTGTTCGACGCCATGAAGCTGGCCGACAAGGGCCACGGCGTGCTGCTGCTGACCCTGAACTACGCCGGCGACCAGCTGGCGGGCAAGCAGGCCATGAAGCTGGCCAAGAAGGCGGGCCTCAACGTGCGCCAGGTGGTCACCGGCGAGGAGATCCAGTACGACCCCAACGGGGAGGACA
>CALXCU010000145.1 GCA_944386885.1 uncultured Oscillospiraceae bacterium
TATAACCATGAGCGCATCCAGTTAAAGAATGGAGAGGCGCCGCTGACGCGACGCCTCTCCTACTAAAACTCAATATTTCCTACCAGGGCTCTTTTTTGTACTGTCCGCACATAATGGGGCAGTGCAGCAGCGCCCGGAGGTGTTTTTGCATTTGGGACTTGCCAAAGAAAGATTACAAATGTAACCTCTAGATAGGTTTAAGAATTGTACTCTATCAAAAGGAGGACGAGACGGGATGAAAGGACCGGAAGCGAAAATCTCTGGCGCGGAACTGGAGGTAATGGAGGCGCTCTGGCAATCCCCCGGGCCCATGACCATGGCGCAGGTGCGGGGGGCGCTGAAAGGGAGCGGATGAGACCCCTCTACCATCAAGACCCTGCTCCGGCGGCTGTGTGAGAAGGGGGCCGTGCGGGCGGAAAAGCGGGAGGTCTACTACTACTCTCCCCTGCTCTCCCGGCGGGAATACCAGAAATGGTCCACCTGCTCCCTCATCCGCCGGGTCTACCGGGGCAGCGCCAGGGACCTGGTGGCCTCCCTGGTGAAAGAGTCGGCCCTGAGTCCTGAGGATCTGGCCGATCTGCGGGCTGTCCTCTACCCGGAGGAGCCCCTGATTTGGCCTTTCCAGACGGAGGAGACGGTGGACAAGGCCGGGTTTGACCTGGAATACGGCAACTATGTGGTGCTGGACCACGGCCTACTGTCATTTGCAGCATTCCCGTGTGACCGCCGGGGACTATGTGGCCGCCGGTGAGGCCATCGGGACCGTAGGCTCTACCGGAATGAGCACCGGCCCCCATCTCCACTTTGCGGTGAGCCTGGACGGGGTCTTCTGCGATCCGCTGGAGGTCCTGCCTGTACTGGACGTGGAATTTTAAAGAGGCAAAAAGCTCCCTGGGACCGCATAACGGTCCCGGGGAGCTTTAACTTGATCAAGTGATCAAGAACCGGCGCTCAGCGGGCCTGAGCGTCCAGAGCTTCCACGCCGCTCTCAAAGGCGGCTACGCCGGCATCGGCATCCTCACCAATGAGGAAGAGAATGTAATCACCGGAGGTAACGGTGCGGGCATCCTCCACCTTGGGCAGGTTCTGGGACAAATACCAGGAGAACGTGTCCTCCTGCTGCTGGCGGTAGGCCTCCAGCTGCTCGGTGAGGGTATCCAGTTTGCCCTCAGCCACTTTGCCAATAATGACGGTATCCGGACTGGTAATCATGGGGAAAAAGCCGACCACTGCTTCGAAATTTTCGCTGTCGATGCCATAGGCGCTCAGGGCCTCGGCGTCCACGCTCATGCCGTAGCCAACCTTGGCGGCGTCGGCCACCGCATAGGCCAGCTGCATCAGGGGCGCGCCATTGGGGGTAGTAATGGCCACGCTGCCGTCCTCGCTGGTCACGGAGAAGCCCTCCAAGCCGTCAAAGATGCTCGCAGGCAGGAAGGTCACGCCGTCCACCACCTGGGCGGTGACACCCTCCAGCACGGTATCGCCCACGGTGACAGAGCCGTCGGCAAAGGACACCTGTACGGAGATGTTGCTAAAATAGAACGCGCCCAGATTCTCTTCGGGGTACCAGGAGGCGGAGCCGTGGTCGGACTCGGCCACCAGGCGCATGGGCAGGCCCTCTCCACCGGCGGGCAGGCCGGTCAGGTCCAGGGGCTCGCCGTTGACAGTAATGGCGGCGCCGCTTCCATCGGGGGCGGTGGGGACGGCAGTCTCGGGCTCTTGAGCCAGGGCGGTAAGGACCAGAGTACCGGCTACCGCGGCGGTGAGGGCAAGTGCGCCCATTCGTTTCATCATCGTTCATTTCTCCTTTTCGGGCCGCCGGAGGGGCGGCGTTTGGGTCACTGCATGTTTAGACGGCGGAGGAAGAGAAAAGTTCCCCGCCGGTTGGAAAATTTTTTGGCGGGCAGGAGAGGGGACATACCCTTCCCTTTTCCCTGCCTGTGTGGTATGATTCAGAAATAAAACAACTCCACGCTCCGGGAGAAGGAGGCCCCCATGACGCTCTATACAGTACTGTGGTATTTTTTTGCCTACGCCTTTCTGGGGTGGTGCGCTGAGGTGAGCTACGCCGCCCTGCGCACGGGCCAATTTGTCAACCGGGGATTTCTAAACGGCCCGGTGTGCCCCATCTACGGCGTGGGGGTGGTGATCGTGGTGGGGCTGCTTACGCCGGTAAAAGAGAATCCCCTGCTACTCTTTATTTGCTCGGTGGTGCTGACCAGCGCGCTGGAATGGATCACCGGCTTTGTGCTGGAACGGCTCTTTCACCAGAAGTGGTGGGACTACTCCGACCTGCCGTTTAATCTCAACGGCTACATCTGCCCTCTGTTCTCTGTGCTGTGGGGGGTGGCCTGCCTGCTGGTGATGGATGTGATCCATCCAGCGGTACAAGCGCTGGTCGCTGGGGTCCCGCACGCCCTGGGGGTGGGGCTGCTGGTGGTCTTCTGCCTGCTCCTGGCGGCAGACCTGGCGGCCACGGTGGCGGCCATGGTGGGCTTGAACCGCCGCTTGAGGCAGCTGGAGGAATTGGCCGGAAAAATCCGGGCCGCCTCCGACGAGCTGGGGGAAAATCTCTCGGCGGGGGTCATCAACCTGGGTGAAAAAGGCGCAGAGATGCGGGAGGACCTGAATGAACGCTTGGCCGTCCAGGAGAAGATTCAGGCACAGGGACGGCAGCTGCGGGAGGCCATTGATAAAGGGCGGGCCGCGCTGGAGGATTGGAAGCAGGCCAAAGAGCGGCTGCTGGAGACCGTCAGCTTCAGCCAGCGCCGCCTGCTCAAGGCATTTCCCCGGATGACCTCTACCCGGTATGCCGGGGCCATGGAAGAGCTGAAGGGGCGTTTGCGCCGTACCCTGGAGCGGCGGAAAAAATAAAAGAGGCGGGGCGCCGCGTCTGGCCGCTCCAGGAGAGCGGGAAAACGCGGAGTCCGGCCTCTTGCAGGAAGCGCGCGGGTGTCAGGCGCCCTAGAGCCAATCCTGGACGACATCCATGGCGGTGGAAGGGGTTACGCAGTTGCGGAGCATCCGCTCCGCCAGATCGTCGATGCAGGAGATACTCACCGTGATATTTGGGATCTCCGCCACCTCGCGGGTATCGGGAGAGAGAATCTTGATTCCGTAGCTCTCACAGAAGAGCTCCCCGTTGATTCTCGTCTGGTCGATTAAAATGTAGTAGTCGAAGCGGTGTATTGCTCCCTCCTCTCCTTCCGCCTCTTTCCGGCCAATGAACAATTCCCTCATGGTTGGTCTTTCCCTCCTTAACGATTCTCATCCATCGTCATTATATTGGATTTTATTCCGTGGGGAAAGAGGGAATCGTTCGTAAAATTCGGGCGTTTTTCGACAGGAATCGAGGATCAAAAGTCCTATATCAGACTCTATTTGAGAAAAACAGTCGGATGCAGTCGAGATAGGGCGGACAATTGGTCCTAAATAAAAGACTGAAATAAAAGGAAGAGACCAATTATCATGCCGGGATTGGAGGTGGGATGATTAACCGGCGGAATATTTGTTCTGGGGAAGCAGACGCCCGCCGGTTAGTTTAAGAAATTCCAGGGCGCTGGAAAACTCCTGCCGGGTGCCGTCGCTCCACTCCAGAAAGCCCTGCCAGGTGGCGTTACGCCGGGTGATGATATAGAGCCGGAAGGTGTCCACCGCGCCCGAGGCATTGTCCACCTCTTCCGGGGTCATACCGCTCTTTAAATCGGCGGCCACAGGCAGGCTTCCCTCCCCGCGCGGTACAAATGTACGGGCGCGCTCAAAAGCTTGGGGGAAATTCTGCCGGTTGAGGACCTCCTCCACCTGGAGCAGCAGGTTGCCCACGTCGGTAAAGGGGATGGGGGCGGTAAAGCGGCGGCTGGCCATGCGGCCGCTGAAACGCCCCTCCTCCACCCGGTCCACACAGACCTGGATGGCCGCGTCATAGTGGTTCATTTTGGCTGGCATAGGCGTTCCCTCTCTCATCCGCGCAGTACGCTCAGGCGTTTTTGCATCCACTCGCTGTTGACGCTGTGGCGAAGAGCAGCCTCGGGGGAGATGCGCCCGGACTGAGCCAGGCGGAAGAGGCTCTGGTCCATAGTGACCATTCCCTCTCCGGCGCTCTGGGCGATGACATTGTCGATCTGATGGGCCTTGGACTCCCGGATCATATTGCGGATTGCGCTGTTGACCCGCATGACCTCGAAAGCGGGGACGAGGCCGCCGTCCACTGTGGGGATGAGCTGTTGGGAGACCACACCCTCCAGCACCATGGCCAGCTGGGTACGGATCTGCTGCTGCTGCTCCGGCGGGAAGGAGTCCACAATGCGGTCGATGGTACTAGAGGCCCCCACTGTGTGCAAGGTGGAGATGACCAGGTGTCCGGTCTCCGCGGCGGTGACGGCGGCCTTGATGGTCTCGGCGTCCCGCATCTCCCCCAGGAGAATGATGTCCGGTGCCTCCCGGAGGGCGGCCCGGAGGGCGGCGTGGTAAGAGGCGGTATCCGTAGAGAGCTCCCGCTGGGTGACTACGCTCTTCTTATGGTGGTGTAAATATTCGATGGGATCTTCAATGGTGATGATATGGCTGTTGCGCGTTTCGTTCACCGCGTCTACCAGGCAGGCCAGGGTAGTCGTCTTGCCGCTGCCCGCCGGGCCGGTAATGAGAATCATGCCCCGGGTATCGCCGGCGAAGGCCATCACGTTATCGGGGATACCCAGCGCATCCCGATCGGGCAGGCGAAAGGACACCACCCGGATGACCAAACCCAGGGAACCGCGCTGTTTGAGGGCGTTGACCCGGAAGCGGGACAGCCCCGGAATGGCAAAGGAGAAATCGTCGTCCCCCGCGCCCGTCAGGCGGGAGAGATCTCGCTCCCCCGCCAGGTGGTAGAGCTCTTCCACCAGGGACTGGATATCCCCGGGGAGCAGGCGCTCCCCCTCCCGCTGGATGAGGCCATGGATCTTATAGGCCGCTGGCATACCGGCAATGATAAGGATATCGGAGGCAGAGCGTTCCACTGCCTGGGTAAGGATATCCTGAATGTGCATATAGCTCCCTCCCGTTTTAAGGCCTAATCTGGGGAGGCGCCCCAGAGCTGATAGCCCGGCTCGGGCTCTTGGGTCTCCGCGTCCCGCGATACGGTCTCCCAGGCCAAGATGACCGGCGCCCCGGCCGTATCCCGGGTCAGACTCAGGTGAAGGGATTGATTGGAGTCGATCGGGATATATTCCTCCAAGGACGCCTGATCTCCGGCGGCGAACTGGACATAGAGACCGGCGGCCTGGGCATCGGCGGCATAGTAATTCTGGACGGTCTCGGCGTTGATCTCCGACAGAGCCAGGTCGGCCCGGGCGGTAGAGAGAGTCAGGGCGGCGAAGATGGAAAGCGTGAGCACCAGCAGCACGGTAATAATAGTGATGAGGCCCACCCCAAAAGGAGAAGTCAGCTTTTTATCCAAGGTAGGTCACCCCTTCCAGCGCGTAGACCAGCTCCTCGCCCTGATAGACCGAAATGTCCAGCTCATTTCCCTGGGCCGTCCAGCGCAGCTCCAGGCCGCCGGATTGGGCGGCGGGAGCGGAGGGCTGGAGGCCGGCAGCCTTCCAGGCCTCCGCGGCGGACTGGGCCAGGTAGACCGCCTGAGTCAGTTGGGTGCTCTGAGCGCTCATGCGCCGGGCGTGGACCAGCAGGCCCACGCATACCGCCGCACACAGGGCAAAGATAAAGAGGTTGAATACCAGCTCAATGAGGAAGAGGTCAGCTTTTTTTACGCTCCGGTTCATCCTTCCACCTCCCCAACTTCGGCCACCCCAGTGCGGGGGGACACGCTGGCTGACCAGCTCTTCCCGTCCTGGGTGACAGTAAAGGTGACGGTTCCATTTTCCACGGCCAAGGAGAGCCCTTCCAGCGGGAGGACGGCAGTCCCATCGGCGGAGGTGAGGCCGGAGCCCCGCTCTGTGTAGAGCTCCCGCAATTCCCCGTCCGAGACGTAGAGGACGGTATGGTAGTTTCCGCCAGGCTCCGCCAAATCAAGAGCCGGATAAGACTCGAAGCTCCCCACTGCCACTGACCCGGCCCGGCGCACTTGGTTCACTAAATAGGAGAGAGCGGTGCGCTGGGTATAGTTGTCATCCGAGGTTGACACGGTCTGCCGGTAGACACTGCTGCCCAGCAGGGTAATTCCCATGGCCAGCAGGAAGAAGAGGGCGCACAGCACCGCCACCAGTGCGGTGCGCAGCCCCCGGCCCGTATTGGACAAGTTCATCGATGCGCCTCCTTCCCGCTAAAACCCAGGGGATTCCCGTCCCTCCAGGGGGAGGACGGTGATATCAGGCATCAGATTGGATGCCACATACTGGTAGTCCACAAAAAAGCGGCTCTCATCCACCTGCACGCCGTAGACCTCCTTCAGGTGGTCCAAGCTGGTGGGATAGACCCCCTCCAGGGCGTAACACTGCACCGCGGCCCGGCGGATAGACTGCTCGGCCATCTCCAGGCGCTCCGTACCGGCTTGGTCACCTAAGAACTGAGCGGCAAAAAACAAAATCAGAGGCAAAAGGATGAGCAATAACGCCATAGGCAGGATCCGGCGCAGGGTATGTCTGGGTCGAGACATGGAAACACCTCCCAGCAGTCAGGACTGCGGCTCAGCCGCCAATTGCGGAGAGCACCCCCAGCAAGGGGAGCATTACAGACAAGAGCACAAGGCCCACCGACAGGCAGAGCACAATGACCAGCGCGTACTCAAAGCGGCCCAGCATCACGCTCAGACGTTCGTCGGCCTCCTCCTGGCAGCGCCGGGCCAGCTCCTCCATGGCCTGGTCAGAGGCCCCGGTGCGGAATCCGGCGCTGAGGAGCCCCGCCTGGATCCCGGTAAAAATGCCGCACTCCTCGGCAGCCTTGGAGAAAGGAATGCCTGCATCCATCTTGGACTGGCACTCCTTCAGTGCCGGGAAGAGGCCGGTGCCGTCCAGCAGCTCCCGGCAGCGTGTCAGTGCCTCATCCAAAGCTAGGCCGCTGGAGAGCATCAGGGCCATAGCGGAGGCAAAACGGCTGCGGTCCACCGCCTGAGAGGGGGCGGTACGGGCGAGCAGGCGGCTCATAGCCGCCTGGCCCTTCTGAGTGCGGAAGAGCCAGAGTAGATACCCTGCCAAGAGCACCAACACCACGGCAAAGACAGCGGCCACATATTTGCTCACGTCCCCGAAAGCCATTAACCCACGGGCAACTGGGGACATATTTACTCCCAGTTGGCTGAATACCTGCTGAAAAACGGGCAATACCTGAGACACCAGAGCCAGAAAAACCACAGCAATGAGCACAGCCATAGCGGCGGGGTAGGCCACCGCCCGGCGCAGGCTCTGACGCAGGGCGGCTTCCCGCCGGTAAAAGGTGGACAGAGCGGAAAGGACCTGCTCCAGACGGCCGGAGACTTGTCCGATCTCCACCATGCGGAGCAGATAGTTGGGGAACACGCCCGCGGAGAAAAGGGCTTTGGACAGGGACTCCCCTTCCATCAGGACATCGTGGATCCGGCGCAGCAGGGCCTTTTCGTGGGGATCCCGGGCGTCGTCGGCTAAAATACCGATGCTCTCTTCTGAGCCGATTCCCGCTTGAACCATTAGAGAGAGCTGATAGCAGAATACGGAGAGCTCTTCCGGGCCTAAGACGGTACATTTGCTTCCTTTCATGACTTCCACTCCTGTCTGGCGGCGTACAGGGCGCCGACTGTTAATAGGCAAACTTGGCGCTGTAGTTATTGGGGTTGGTGACGTACTGCATGACGGAGGCGCTGCCTCTGCCGGTGGAGACAAAGGTAGGATCCATCATTGTCCAGTGCTCGCCGTCAAAGTAGATGGCATTCTGCACCCAACCCACTCCCTCAATATAGACGTTGATCCAGGCATGGTACACCGTACCGGCATAGCCAATGACCAACTTGCAAGGGATACCCTGGGAGCGGAGCATGGCGGACATGACGGCAGAGTAGTCAAAACAGATGCCCTTGCGCCGTTCCAGCACCGTATCCACTACGGGCAGGTAACCAACGGGCGGGTTGGCGGCTAAATCGTAGTCATAGGTAAAGTTGGTGGTGACCCAGTTGAAAATAGCGGCTACCTTTTCCAGGTCGGTGGTACAGTTGGCAGTGATCTCTTTGCCCTGAACAACGGTAGCGCTATTTTCGGTGAAGTTCACATACTGGTTGCTGTACAGGAAGGGCAGGAATTGGTCCCGCAGAGTCATGGTGACACTAGTACTGTAGGCCTGGGCATATTTCGTGCCGGTGGTATTTTCATAGACCTTGATGGCATAGGCGCCGTCGCCCTCGGTGAGGGGAAAGGTCTCGTATACGCCGGTATTGTTAAGGTTATACGTGTAGGTAGTGCCGCCGGTCTTGGTAATCTGGACTTTAATCCGGACGTTTTTCCCGCCGGTGTAGCGGACCTTCACGAATCCCTCGGACAGATTGGAAGCGTCCACCACCGCCTTGGCGTTGGAGAGCACAGTAACGCCGTACTTCACCGGGGCCACCGCGGGGATGGAGGCGGCCCGGACATGGAGGTAGGCTGCAGCGGCGGCGGTCCCGGCCAGAACCAGCGCCAAAGCCAGAGGAATGACACGCCGGGAGAGGATATGTGGGATATGCATTATGGGTCGACCTCCTCGGTGGGAATGGGGGACGGATCGACCGTCCCAATATTGAGCCAGGCGGGGTAATCGTAGTCCTCCTGGTACGGGAAGGAGTCCACCTGCCGGGCGCGGACCACATAGCGGTGGTCGGCTACTCCAATGGGGGTACAGGTAGTCAGGGTCAGGCAGGAGAAGCCCTGGGGATAGATGACACTCCAGTCGTCAGGCTCGATGATGCTGGTCTTGTCCCAGACGTACTGATAAATCACATCCTCATACACCAAATAGAGAGTATCTCCCGCCCCCAGCAGATGAAGGTAATAGAAGGGGACATCGTCGGTAATTTGACCGTTGCGCACCCAGTTGCGGTGCCCGGCGATGGAGACATTTCCGCCGGTCTCCTGGGGAAGCTGGGCATAATCGTACAGACCCTCTCCCTGGAGAAGCGTGGAGGCACTGGTGCCATCCAGAATGGGGATATCCACCGCCAGCTTGGGAATGATCAGGCGCATGGAGCCGCTTACATAGGCCTCTCGTGCCTGGGTGACGATGACGCCATCCAAAGGCAGCCCACCGCTGTCCGGACTGGGCCAGGGGGTCTCCTCCGGCGCGGGACTGGCCGTGGCCGCCGGAGTGGGAGAGGGAGAAGGCGCGGCAGCGGTGGGGAGAGGGGACTGTTCCACCGGCCGGTCCCGGAAGGTGAGCAGCCCGGCCCAAAAGAGCAGAAGGGCCGCCAGGGCAAAACAGAGCACAGCCAGAAGCGGGCGTTTCATAGCGGGGTTCTCCTCATAAAATTAGGAAAGTTCCAGCTCCCGCACGCGGCAGGAGAGCTTGAGGTAATTGCGCCGGTGCTGCCGGTAAAAGGCGGTGACCACCCGGTCCATGACCATGGTGGCATCCTCGTAGTTGGCGGCAGGGAGCATGACCACATACTGGGCGCTGCTGTACCGAGCGACCACGTCTCCCCGGCGCAGGGAGTGGACTAGGATGTCTAAAAGCTGGTCCATGGTGGTGTTGAGGGCCCCGAGCTCAGGCATACCGCCCCCGGGGAGGGAGACCGTGATGAGAGCCAGATGGACACAGGTGCCGCTGCGCTGGGCGCGGCGGGCCTCCAGACGGTAGGCCTCCCGAAAGAAGCCATATTCGCAAACGAATGCGCCCGGCCGGCGGGCAGTCTCCTTCAAGCCCTCCTGAATGACGGCCAAATCGGTCTCCAGGCCCTTTTCGGTGTCCATGATCTGGGCGTAAAGGGCGCGCAGCTCCTCGGAAGGAGACACGCCCAGGCTCCGGTAGAGGAGGTCGGTGGCGCGCTCATAGGCCTCCAGGGCCTCGGTCTCCCGGCCCTGATGAATGAGAGAGCGGACCACCAGAATATGGAGTTCCTCGTCCAGCTCGTCCAGAGCGCTGGCCCGCGTACACAGGGCGGTCATCTCGGGAAACCGCCCGGCCTCCTCCAGCAAGACGGCGTAACGTTTAACGGCGGAGAGGTAATGGGCATGATAGTGGGCGCTCAGAGGCACCACCCACAGGCTTCCGCTCTGCTTGGGAAGAAAATCGCCTTTATAGAGGTCGGTAAGCTGCCGGTAGTACTCCATACGCTCCGGCCTGGAAAGGCCGCTCTGGCTGGCCTTGACGTAAAGGGCGTCAAAGCGGTCCAAATCCAGCTGGCACTCCGCCGCTGGATTCCAAGTATAAGCTCCCCGCTTGGACAAGATGGGGGGCACAGCCGGGGGAAACATGGGCTCCAGCAGGGCGCGCACCCGGTAGAGCAATGTTTTCAGGGCGTTGACCGGATTCGAACTGTTATCCTCCGGCCAGAGCAGCTCCATGAGCTCGCTCTGGGTCACGTCCCGGTCACGATGCAGGATCAGATAGCACAGGACATTCCAGAGTTTCAGAGAGCGGTTTATCTGGTCCGTCAGCACCTGCCCCCCGACCTCCAGGCAAAACCCGCCCAGCATAGAGACCGTGACGGAGACCGTCTGGGCCTCAAGCCGATTCCGTTTCATAGATCGTACCCCCTCTGGCACAGAGCGATGGCCGGGCCCTATGGCCGCGGCAGTGAGGTCGACTCATAGTATAACAGATTTTCTATAAGAATACCAGACAAAAGCGATTTTGTAACCAACAAATTTTAAGACAAATAAGCACGAGAACCGTAACATGTAACCAAAGGGGCAGACCCTCAATCAGGAATATAGGCCCGCACCCGCAGTGTGGCGCCCAAACGCTCCGCCAGCGCCCGGCAGCGCGCGATGTCCTGGGGCGTCTTGTCTTTATCCACGATGGTCATGACCACATGGGGCACAAAAGCGGTAGCCTTCCGAGTGAAGTCCAGCATGGCCTCCCAGGCCTTTATCCCATCCCGGGGCTGGGTGACCGCGCAGTACTCCTCCGCAGTTGCGCTGTTGAGGGAAATGGAGACCGTGTCGATGCGCCCTTTCAGCTCCGGCGTCACATCCCGGCCGTGGATCAGGTTAGCGTGGCCGTTGGTGTTGATGCGCACCGGGGGCAGCTTGGGAACACGGGCCTTGAGCTGGTCCACCAGCCAGCAGATGTCGTCGATGCGGAAGGCGGGCTCCCCAAAGCCGCAGAACACCAGCTCCCGGTAGGAGGGCAGGTCCCGGGAGAGCAGGTCGTCCAGGGCCTCCTGGCGGGAGGGCTCGTGCTCCAGCCACAGGTCGTCGGCATAGATACTGCCCTTGTGCCCGTTGTGGCGCAGGCAAAAAACACAGGCGCAGTCGCATTTGTTGGTGAGATTTACGTACAACGCGCCCTCATATTCATAAGAAATGGTCATCATGACCTGTTCACTCCTTGCTCTTTATGGCGTTGCTCTCATCTGGGATGCGGAAGATCTGCCGCCCATTGGCGGTGGTCTGCCGGGCCACCTCTTCAAAGGTGAGACCCTTGACCTGAGCGATTGTCTCAGCCATGCGGTAGACGTAGCTGGAATCATTGCGCCGGCCCCGGAAGGGCTCGGGGGCCATATAGGGCGCGTCGGTCTCCACCAGAATGCGCTCCAGCGGGACGGCAGAAACAACTTCAGGGGCTTTTTTGGCATTTTTATAGGTGATGGGGCCGTCAAAGCCCAGATACCACCCCAGCTCCACCAGCTCCAGGGCCATGTCCACGCTGCCGGAGTAGCAGTGGAAGACTCCCGTAACGCCGGGGAATTCTTTCACCATGGCCAGAGCGTCCCCGTGGGCCTCCCGGTCGTGGACAATCACGGGCAGAGAGAGCGACTGAGCCAGCTCCAGCTGACGGCGGAACACAGTCTGCTGAAGCGCCTTGGGAGGATTTTCCTTCCAATAGTAGTCTAGGCCGATCTCCCCGATGGCCCGCACTTTGGCGTGGGTGGCCAGGGAGCGCAGCTCCCAGAGAAAGCCGTCCTCCCAATCCCCGCAGTCCTCCGGGTGAATCCCCACAGCAGCGTAGATGTGGGGAAAACGCTCGGCCAGAGCGATGCAGGCGCGGGAGGAGGACAGATCGCAGCCGGGACAGAGCGCCAGCTCCACCCCCCGCCCCGGCAGCGAGGCGAGCAGCGGCTCCCGGTCAGAGTCAAAACGCCCGTCGTAGTAATGGGCGTGGGTGTCAAACAACATGAAAAATGGTTCCTCCATCAGACAATTCCTAGATAAATCTATCATACCTCTTCTCTCCGGCCATTGCAAGGAAAAAGAGAACCGCCCGGCAAAAACCGGACGGTTTTGGGCTTGGATGAGGAGGAAGGGGTGGGTTCAGGCGCTCTCGCCCAGCTCGGCCAACGCCTCCCCTTCGCTGTCGGCCGAAAAACAAAACCGGCCGGCGTTGTCGTAGACCTCGATATGTCCCTGGACCCAGATAATATCATAATACATGGAAGACGCTCCCTTCTGTCTGATGTTGCACTTAGGATACCAGACAAAAGGTCCTATCATTAGGACAATTAAACGTCCCCGTGTCTTAATGTTCCTCCGGGTCCTGATAGGCGGCCAGGTCGGAGAGGAACTGCTGCCAGGCCTCCGGATGCTCGACATAGTAGAGGGGACACTCCTTGCCGGTGGCGTCGTAGTGGCGGATGACCTGACTCTCGTCCAGGCCGTATTCTTCCTGGAGCCAGTGGACCAACCGGAGGAGCGAGGCATAGGTGGCCTGATTGAACGCGCCCTCTGCATCCGGGTGGCAGCACTCGATGGAGATGGTGTCCACATTGCGCTGGCTGGTGCAGTAGGCGATTTCGTCCAGGGGTACACACTGGATGATCTCCCCCTCCAGACCGATGAGAAAATGGCTGCTGGCATAGGTCTCCCCGCTCTGAGCCAGGCCGGCGAAATAGCTGTGGTTCTGCTCGGCGGTGGTGCCCGGGTTCCCCACATAGTGGATCACAATGCCGTTGACCTCCTCTAGGGGCGTCCCCGGCCGGGAGTAGGGATTGACCTCCAGCAGATCCTGGGTAACCCAGGCGGGCACATCGGCCTGACTGGGAGCGCGGTCGGTGAGCAGCACCTGCACCCCCTTTATGGCCAGGAGGAGAATCACAATTCCCGCCAGAATGAGGGGAAGACGGAAAGGACTGGAGGGGCGCTTCCGGCGGGCAATCCGTTTCCCGCCCCGGGGGCGGCGGGCTGGGGCGGGCCGCTCAGCAGAAAGGCGGGCGCCGCCGGTAGGTTCTTGTATCATAGAGATCTCCCCCTGTCGTTGAAGCTTCCCCCATTATACCAGCTTTTTCGCGTAAAGTCTCATAAAAATTTGAAAAACGATCCCTGCGCACAAAAACCCGGAGGGACAGGCGGAACCGTCCCTCCGGGGAAGATACTGGGAAATTAATAGCCGAACGGCCAGCTGAAGTAGTAGGAGCCGTTATTTTCCTGCCCCTGGTCCCGGGCATTCTGACGCTCCTGATTGAGCTGAGTCTGGAGATCGCTCAGGGCGCTCTGACGCGCCTCATTGTCCTCGTCCAGGGTGACCTGCAGTTCAATGGTCTCGCCGGAGCGGTAAACCGAAAGGGTCACAGTGTCTCCCGCGGTGTGCTCCCGCAGCTGAGATTTCAGAGTATTTGTATCGGCCGTCTCGGTACCGTCAATGGCGGTGATGATGTCGCCCTGCTGCAAGCCGGCAGTGTCGGCGCAGGAGCCGTCCAGTACGGCCTCCACATAGGACCCGGCGGGCACGCCGTACCGGGTGGCGGCAGAGGAGACGTCGGTGGTCAGGATACCCAGGTTTGGCCGGCCGGTAACGTAGCCGTGCTCGATCAGGTCGGTAATGATATCCTTGACATCGTTGATGGGGATGGCAAAACCCAGACCTTCAATCGTGGCCTCCGAGGAGGAACTACTGTTAGAAAGCTTGGCGGAGGTGATGCCAATGACCTCGCCGTAGGCATTGAAGAGGGGGCCGCCCGAGTTGCCGGAGTTGATAGCGGTGTTGGTTTGAAGCATGTTCATGGTCTCGCCCTCGCTGGTGGTAACCGTGCGGTCCTTGGCAGAAATCAGACCGTCGGTGAGGGACCAAGTCAGCTCGCCCAAGGGGTTGCCAATGGTGTACACCGGCTCGCCCACAACCAGGGCGTCCGAGTCACCCAGCGTGACGGCGTGCAGGCCGGTGGCCTCGATCTTCAGCACAGCCACATCGTTCTCGGCCTCGCCGCCCACCAGGGTGGCGTCATAGGAGGTGCCGTCCACAAAGTTAACGGTAATGGAGGTGGCGTCTTCAATGACGTGATAGTTGGTGACGATGTAGCCGTCGGAGGTGACCACGAATCCGGAGCCGGCGGCGGCGCCCTGCACCTGGTAGCCGTAGACGTTCGTGGTAACCTGGGTGGAGATACCCACGCAGGCATCCACATAGTTGGCATAGAGCTGGGCGGGGGTCAGGGCCGTGCCGGAACTGACGCTGGTGGTGTCCACGTTGACGGGTGTATGAGTGCCCTCATAGATGGTCGTGTTGTCGGCGCGGCCTTCCAGCAAATACCACATGCCGCTGCCGCCGGCCACACCGCCCAGCAGGGCGCAGCACAGAGCCACCACTACGAACTTGCCGCCCATGCCGCGCTTCTTTTTCTTGGGGGGCTTCGGCGGCTGCCAGTTGGAAGAGGACTGCCACGGATCATCATGAACCCGGTATTGATTGGTCTCAATGGGCTGGCTGGCCGGCTCAGTGGAATGGAAATTCTCTCTGGAATCAAATTCGTTGTTATACATAATCGACGCTCCTTTTCCGGATATCTCTCTTAAGCAATTAGGGGGAAACGGGATTGGTTTTTTGTTCTTTCCCTTTTGAACTGCCCTTATCATAACCGGAAAATGTGTCTAAAGCATGAAGAAACTTCACATGTTTTTTGAATTCGTTTCACCGTCCGGACGGTTGCGGAAGAAGGCAGCGATGTCCCCGGCGGCCAGACGCAGGTCGGCCACGGTATTATGGAAGATGCCGAGGCGCACAATGTTGATGACCACCATAAAGAGCACCGGGCCGAGAATCATACCGGTTACTCCTCCTATGCGCATACCTACATAGATGCTCACTAGGGACAATATGGGCGAAAGGCCTGTGTGGTCGCCCACGGCTTTGGGCTCGGCCACCCGGCGAAAGAGGGCCACGATGCCCCAGATGACCATCAGTTCTACGGCGTGGCGTAGGTCACGGGTGAGCAGGTCCACCACCGCCCAGGGGACCATAACCGTGCCGGAGCCAATGATGGGAATAAAGTCCATAACAGCCAGGATAAAGGCCAGCAGCAGGGCATAGGGCTGTCCAATGATGAGAAAGCCAATCAGAAGGATAAAGAACACCCCGATCGAGAGAATAAACTCAGCCTTCAGATAACCGCCGAAGGCGTTGACGGCGGCAGTGCGTACTTCCCCCAGAAAGTCCCGCAGGGAGGCAGGTAGCTGCTGGGCGGCCCGATAGCGAATATGGGGATAGTCGGCGGTGATAAAATAGGAACCCATGAGAAAAACCACCAGAGCCACCACAAAGGAGGGAACCTCTGAGGCCAGATTTGCCGCGCCGCCAGCCAGGAAACCGACCACGGTGGGCAAGGTTTCGGAAAACCAGTTGAGAAGCTGGGAGCCAAGGTCGTTGAGGGCCTGCTCGGCACCGCCGCCGATCTGAGCGGGCAGGTAAGTAAAGAGCTGGTCAAAAAAGCCGTTGACGACATCCAGGGTGGCCCGCAGCTCCTGCTCCAGAGAGGCCCAATTTGCGGCCAGGGTAATGGTCTCCTGGGCAATGTTCCAGATAAAAGCGGCCAAAATGCCGCCCACGCCTGCCAAGATAAGCAGAATGAGCAAAATAGAGATCAGCTTGCGGGAAATATGCAGCCGCCGCTGGAGCAGCCGCACCAGAGGATTGAGCAGCCAAGCCACACATAGAGCCAGCACAAAGGGCATGAGCAGGGAGAGCAGCGGCAGCCCCACCCGGGTCAGCAGGAACCAGGCCAGACCCACCAGGGCCAGCCGGGTACCCAGGCGCAGCCACAGTCTTCCCCGCTCCCGCCAGGACAATTCCTGTCCGTCCATGAGAGAAGTCCCTCCTTTACAACATTGCATGGATGCAAAAGGCGTTACTTCAGTATAGCACGGACAGGAGAAGAAGGGGGCGTTTAATTTGTAAATTTTTTATTCCTCTCCAGCCAGGTTTCGGAGCACCTGCCCGGCGGCGCGGGCGAAGCAGCGTGCCCCCCGCAGGGCCTCCTGCAGGGTATTTCCGTGTGTCCCCACCTCCACCAACAGGGACCCGGCGCTCAAATTCTGATTGTAGACCGAAGCGCGCAGGGTCATAGGCCGTGCCAGGGTGGGATAGAGTGCGTCCATGCTCTTCTGAATGCGCATGGCCAGGGCCAGATTTTCCATCCAATCAGGGTGGCCGTCTCCGCTGCCCAGCACCAGCATGACTTGGGCGGTGGGGGAGCCGTCCACGGTGGTGACCGCCTTGTAAATAGTCCCATCGGAGCCCACCAGGGCATCCCGGTGGACGTCCAGCACAATGCGGATGGAGGGGTATTCGGCCAGATAACCCGCCACTGCCTCCCCGGAGCGGGCGTAGGCGCCGTTATAGGCCGGGTAGTCATAGAGGGTGCGGTCGTGGAGCACCCGCAGGCCCATCTCCTCAAAGACCTGGGCAATCTCATCTCCTACCCGGACCATATTGTAGCGTTCATCCAACGTACGGGAGTTGTTGTCGCTGGGTACATACACATCCTCCCCGTCGGGGGTGTAGGCCTCCGAGCCGTGGGTGTGGACGATAAGGATTTGGGGCCCCTCGTCCGGCAGAGTCAGGTCCACTCCGGCGGCCCAGGCGGCCTCCAGATCCACATTTAGATCCGTGCGGTTGTAGAGGTAGACGCCCTGGGCCTCCTCGTACCCTGCACCAGAGGAGGCCACCAGGGTCCGCTCCACAATGTCCCCCGGATCGGCGGCCGGGGCGGCGGAGGGCTCCGGCTCGGGCTCGGAGGGATCCGGAGATGCGGCGGAGGGGGTGGGTGTGGGGACGGCCTGTGCTGTCTGCGTATCGCCGCCTGCCCCGGACAGCCCCCAGCGCAGCAGGGCCGACTGGTCCACCACCAGCCGCTCCCACAGCTCAAGCTCGTCCATCACGCCGCCGCGCGCCACCGGGCCCAGTTCCTCTTGAAGGACGGCGGAGACAAAGAAGGGATTTTCTGCCAGAGACAGCAGCGCCCCAGCTACGCCGTTTCCCGCGCCAGCCAGCAGCAAAACCGCCCCCAGAGTGGCCAAAAAGAAGGCTCCGCACCGCCGCAGCACCAAATCCCACCGGATGTTTCCCCGCCGTTTCAATCTTCCTCATCCCCTCTTCTGTGATGTATCCCCATCCTATGTGCTGGGGGCTGGAAATAGACCCCTTGTCCCAAAGGGGCGCTGCGGCTTGACCTTTGATTCGTCCTTCGATATAATAGAAAAAACTGACGGACCAGAGACCCGATCCGGGGACCGCCCGGGGCTTCAGAAGGGAGTTTTTGATATGATCCGTATCGTGACCGACAGCACCAGCGACATCTCATCCCAGCGCGCGCGGCAGCTAGGGGTGGAGATTATTCCCCTCACCGTCCTCTTTGGGGAAGAAGATACCTACCGGGACGGCGTGGACATCACCAACCGGGAGTTTTATGAGCGCCTGAGCCGGGCAGAAACCCTCCCCACCACTGCCCAGGTCCCGCCGGAGACCTTCATCCACCGCTTTGAGCGCCTGGTGGCCGAGGGGGACCAGGTGCTGGGGATCTTTATCTCCAGCGCCATGTCGGGAACCTATCAGTCGGCCTGCATTGCCCGGGATATTGTGGACGGGGAGAACATCGCCGTTGTGGACAGCCAGACCGTCACCTTTGCCCTGGGGCTTCTGGTGGAGACGGCCTGTATCCTCCGGGACCAGGGCCTCTCTCTGGAGGAACTCTCCGGGCGGCTGGAGGAGCTCTCCAAGCGGGTGCGCCTGCTGGCGGTGGTAGATACCCTGAAATACCTGAAGATGGGCGGGCGCATCTCGGGGGCCACCGCCATGGTGGGGGGTATCTTGGGCATTACCCCCATCATCTCCATTGAAAACGGCCTGGTGGTCTCGGTGGGCAAATCTCGGGGGCGCAAGCCCGGGTTCCAGTTCATCGAGAAATGGATCGATGAAAAGGAGCCCATGGACACCTCCCTGCCGGTGTCCTTTGGCCACTCCAACGCGCCGGAGGCCATGGAGGCGTGTATGGCTTATTTTGCACCCAAGACGGCCGGGGCACAGCTCTGCCCCAGCGACATCGGCGCGGTGGTGGGCACCCATGTGGGCCCGGGGGCCACGGGGCTGGCCTATTTCGTGAAAAAGGCATAATCCAGCTGCAAAGCCGCTCAAAAAACGGGCGCCGTCCCTATCAGGGACGGCGCCCGTCTGTCTGGGCCCTACACGTTGAAGCGGAAGAGGACCACGTCCCCGTCCCGCATGACATATTCCTTGCCCTCGGAGCGGATAAGGCCCTTCTCCCGGGCGGCGGCCATAGAGCCGTTGGCCTTCAGGTCCTCAAAGGAGACCACCTCGGCCCGGATGAAGCCCCGCTCGAAATCCGTGTGGAGCTTGCCGGCGGCCTGGGGGGCTTTGGTGCCCTTGGTGATGGTCCAGGCACGGCACTCGTCCTCGCCGGCGGTGAGGAAGGAGATGAGGCCCAGCAGGGAATAGCTGGCCTTGATCAGCCGGTCCAGGCCCGACTCGGCGATGCCCAAGTCCTCCAGGAACATGGCCTTTTCATCCCCTTCCAGCTCGGCGATCTCGGCCTCCAGCTTGGCGCAGACGGGGATGACTTGGGCGTCCTCCTTGGCGGCGATCTCGGCTACCTGCTGGTAGTAGGGCACATCCTGGTAGTGGGCGAAGCCGTCCTCATCCAGGTTGGCGGCGTAGATGACCGGCTTGAGAGAGAGCAGCTCGCTGGTGGCGATCAGGGCGGCGTCATCCGGGTCGCATACAAAGGAGCGGGCGGAGTTGCCGTCGTTGAGCCAGTCCCGCAGGGCAGTGAAGACCTCCGCCTCGTGGAGGTATTTCTTGTCGGCTTTGGCGGCCTTCTGGGCCTTGACGATCCGGCGCTCCACCATCTCCACGTCGGCCATGATGAGCTCGATGTCGATGACGCCGATGTCCCCCGCCGGGTCCACGGGCACATTGGTGCTGGTGTCCCCCACCACGTGCATGATGTTCTCATCGTCAAAGCAGCGCACTACGTGCACAATAGCCGAGCATTCCCGGATGTTGGCCAGGAATTTGTTGCCCAGGCCCTCGCCCCGGGAGGCACCCTTCACCAGGCCGGCGATGTCCACGAACTCCACCACGGCGGGAGTGGTCTTTTTGGGCTTGTAGAAGCCGGAGAGCCAGTCCAGCCGGGCATCCGGCACAGCCACCACGCCCACGTTGGGGTCGATGGTGCAGAAGGGGTAGTTGGCGCTCTCCGCGCCGGCGTTGGTGATGGCGTTGAAGAGGGTGGATTTGCCCACGTTGGGCAGGCCCACGATTCCGAGTTTCATATGCAAAACATCCTTTCGGCGGAAAAATACGGCGTCAGCTCTCCTATTATACCGGAACCGGCGGGAGAACACAACCCCTGCCCCGCTATCCCTCCGGGGGAGCGTGGAGAATAAAGTGATTTTTGTGGAAATCCAGCAGGCCCTCCCGGCGCATTTTCCCCAGCTCCTGGGAGAGGGCTGAGCGGTCCACGGCCAGATAGTCGGCCATGCCCTGCCGGTCAAAGGGGATGGAGAACTGGCGCTTTCCCTGCCGCCCGGCCTCCCAAGAGAGGTAGGAGAGCACCTTGCTGCGGATCGAGCGCTGGGAGATGTGGGCGATCTTCCGGCTGAGCTGGCGGTTTTTGGCAGCAAGGACCTCCACCAGATTGGCCATGACCTTGGCGTGGGCGGGACAGGCCGCCGTACAGGGCCCCAGCAGCCGTCCCAGGTCCAGAAACCAAACCTGGCAGGGCAGCGCAGCCTGAACCGTGACGCCCAGAGGCTCACCGCCCCAGGCATAGGCCTCCCCAAAGAGCTCTCCGGGGCCCGCCTGGCTCAAAATGCTCCGGTTGCCCCAAAAATCATCCTGCAGGATCTGTACCTGTCCCCGGCTTACCAGACCCAGAGAACAGACCCGCTCCCCCTCTGGCCAGATGACCTCCCCCCGGCGGTAGGCGGCACTGCGGGCGCGCAGGCAGTTCAGAAGGGCGGGCCGCTCCTCCGGAGGGATGCCGGCGAGCAGCGGGGTGTCCAGCGTGGTCAATTCCAAATAATCCATGGCGCCTCCGTTGTAATTCCAACCGAATCTTCCCCTAGACCATAGTACAATGGGGGCACAAAGTCAAGTACAATCAGGAGGGACAAACTATGATCCGAACCATTATCCACATCGACGAGGAGAAGTGCAACGGCTGCGGGGCCTGTGCTGCGGCCTGCCACGAGGGGGCCATCGGCATGATCGGCGGAAAGGCCTATCTGCTGCGGGACGACTACTGCGACGGGCTGGGGGACTGCCTGCCCGCCTGTCCCACTGGGGCCATCACCTTTGAGGAGCGGGAGGCCGCCCCCTATGACCAGGCCGCTGTGGAGCAGAAGCGGGCCGAGAAGGCCCAGGCTGCCGTCCAGGGCTGTCCGGGCAGCGCCGCCCGGGTCCTCCGGGCCAAGAGCGCCCCCGCTTCCCCCGCTGCCGGGACAGCCGAAGAGAGCCAGCTGGCCCAGTGGCCGGTCCAGATCAAGCTGGTCCCCACCCAGGCGCCCTGGTACGAGGGGACCCAGGTGCTGGTGGCCGCCGACTGCGCGGCCTACGCCTATGCCGCCTTCCACCGGGACTTCATGGCTGGGCGGGTCACCCTGGTGGGCTGTCCCAAGCTGGACGGGGTGGACTACGCCGAAAAGCTGGCCGCTATCTTTCGGGCCAACCACGTTTCCCGCGTGACGGTGGTCCGGATGGACGTCCCCTGCTGCGGCGGGCTGGAGAGCGCCGTGCGCCGGGCGGCCGAGGCCAGCGGGAAAGCGCTGAAGGTAGAGGTGGTCACGCTGTCCACCGCGGGAGAGGTCCTGTCCCGCTGAGGGGCGCCGCTTCATTTCCGGCTCCCGGTCTGCGGGAGCCGGAAATTCATTTGCCTGAGCGTGAAATTTTGTTTGCGTCCCGGGCCGAAAAGGGCTATCATTAAGAAAAAGCGCCGGCGCAGAGCTGTCTCTGCCCGGACGCAAAAGGAAGCGAGGAAGCCCGCCATGATCTATACTGTCACCTTCAACCCGGCCATCGACTATGTGGTCCATATCTCCGACCTGAAGCCGGGGACCATCCGCCGCACCACCCAGGAATCCCTCCAGTTCGGCGGGAAGGGGGTGAACGTCTCCACGGTCCTGGGGCGCCTCGGCGTGGAGAATGTGGCTCTGGGTTTCGTGGCTGGCTTCACTGGCCGGGCCCTGGAAGACGGCCTGGCCGCCGACGGGGTGCGCACCGATTTCATCCGCCTGCACGAGGGGTTTACCCGCATCAATGTGAAAATCAAGGCCGGGACAGAGAGCGAGATCAACGGCCGGGGGCCGGCCATCTCCCCCGACGATCTGGAAATGCTGCTCTTCCAGCTCAGCCGTCTGAAGGAGGGGGACCTGTTGGTACTGGCCGGGTCGGCCCCGGCGGGGGTGCCGGAGGATATCTACCAGCGCATCCTGGCCCGGCTGGAGGGCCGGGGGGTATCCGCGGTGGTGGACGCCGAAAAGGGCCTGATGCTGGAGGCTCTGGCCTACCGGCCCTTTCTCATCAAGCCCAACCACCTGGAGCTGGGGGACATGGTGGGCCACATGCTGCGCACCGAGGAGGAACTGGTGGAGGCGGCCCGCAGCCTCCAGAAGAAGGGGGCCCGGAACGTGCTGGTCTCCATGGCCGGGGCGGGGGCCCTGCTGCTGGATGAGAGCGGAGGGGTCCACCGGGCGGTCGCCCCCAAAGGAGAGGTGCGCAATTCGGTGGGCTCTGGGGATGCCATGGTGGCCGGCTTCCTGGCGGGCTGGCAGCGCACGGGCCGGTATGAGGAGGCCCTCCGCCTGGCTGTGGCGGCGGGGAGCGCCACGGCCTTCTCCGAGGAGCTTGTCCGGCGGGGAGAGGCGGAAGCCCTGCTGTCCCAGGTGTCGATTACAGAGATGGAGCAGGCCTGAACCTGCACGGAAAGAATGGGAGCCCGCGCTCTTTTGGGGCGCGGGCTCTTTTTCGCGTTTGGCGGAAGCTCTCAGGCGGCAGGGGGCTCGATGGTGTCCAGGGTGATGCCGGTGTAGTACCACTGGAGGATCTCCCGGTAGGTCTTCCCCTCTTTGGCCAGGGCGTTGGCGCCGTACTGGCTCATGCCAACCCCGTGGCCGTAACCGGTGACGGAGAAGGTAATTTCCTCCGCGGTGGCAGAGATGGTAAAGGAGGTGGAGCGCAGGGAGAAGAGGGTGCGCAGCTCTCCGCCCGTTACGGTGACGCCCCCCACTGCGATGGAGCTCACTCCTCCGGCGGAATTGAGCTCTGGTGTGCCGAACCAGCCGGAGGGATCTCCCTCCAGCACGGCCTCCGGGTGGGCGGCCAGAAAGGTCTCCCGGAATGCCTCCGGCGTCACGGTGACGGTGGAGCGCCAGTTGGGGACCTCCTCCCCCTCGGGGGAATCTACGCCCGTGAGATAGGGTACCGCGTTGCCCCAGACCTCTACCGCGTCCACGGTCCGCCCGGCGGCGGAGGAGAAAAACACCGCGTCGATGAGAGCCCCGTCGTAGAGGGCCACCACCCCGTCGGTGCCGGAGACGGCGTTGCGGAGCTTGGCGGTGTAATAAGCGGCCCACTCCCCCCAGTTGGCCGCGGCCGCCTCCGGAGTGATATAGGCCTGGCAGCAGGTGTGGTCGGTGCACACGGCGGCGTCGGGGTGGGCGTCTGGGGGGTTGGCCATGCGGCGCATAGCATAGGTGCGGGCGGCCACAGCCTGGGCTTTCAGGGCCTCCTCCTCAAAAGAGGCGGGCATCTCGGCGGCCACCACACACCAGAGGTAGTCCCCCAGGGGCATTTGGCTTACTGTACCGTCCTCCAGGCGCACGGAGATGGCCGTCTCGGTGTCCAGAGGCCCGGAGGGGGCGGGGGTGAGGACAGGAATCTCCGTGGCCTCGGGCTCCTCTGCTTCGGGAGAGGAGGGGCCGAAGAGCACCAGCGGGAGTAGAAAAAACAGGAGCAGCAGGATGAGGGCCACAGCGGCCACTTGTTTCATAAGTACCTCCCTATCTCCGTGGGAATGCAGGAAATAAAGTTTGAGTATGCAAAAAAGAGAGACGGCAGCCTGGTAAATACGGTCCAAAATGGTGCAAAAGGGGGAATTTACCCGATTCCCATTGACGCTGCCAGGGCACACGTGCTACAATAAAAATTAAAAAGATGGAAGAAGGAGCCCGGTAACATGCAAAATAGCCCTGAGACCTCCATGGCGTTCTTTGAAAGTCTATGCGAGGAGTACCAGAAGCATAACTACATCGACCCGTCGTATTACGAGCGCTGGGGCGTCAAACGCGGCCTGCGCAACGCCGACGGCACCGGCGTTCTGGCCGGAGTGACCCAGATCGGCAACGTACTGGGCTACTATGTCCAGGACGGGGAACGCTATCCCATGGACGGCAAGCTCATTTACCGGGGCATCGACGTGGAGGAGCTCATTGACGGCTTTGTCAGTGAGGGGCGCTTTGGCTTTGAGGAGACGGCCTACCTGCTCCTCTTCGGGGCTCTGCCCACCCGGGCACAGCTGGAGGAGTTTAAGAATATCCTTTCGGACAACCACACCCTGCCCAAGATGTTCACCGAAGATATGATCCTCAAGGCCCCCAGCCCCGATGTGATGAATAAGCTGGCCCGTTCCGTGCTGGCGCTCTACTCCTATGACGAGAATCCAGACGACTTGAGCTTGGCCAACCAGCTGCGCCAGGCGGTGCAGCTCATCGCCCGGGTCCCCGTCATTGTGGCCCATGCCTTTGCAGTCAAGCGCCACTACTATGACAACGAGAGCCTCTACCTCCACCGGCCCCAGCCGGGGCTGAGCGTGGCGCAGAACTTCCTCTACTCGGTGCGCCACGACAACCAGTACACCGACCAGGAGGCCAAGCTCCTGGACCTGTGCCTGGTGCTCCACGCCGAGCACGGCGGCGGCAACAACTCGGCCTTTGCCTGCCGGGTGCTCTCCTCCTCGGGGACGGACATCTACTCCTCCATCGCCGCGGCGGTGGGCTCTCTGAAGGGGCCCCGGCACGGCGGCGCCAACAAGAAGGTGGCCGAAATGTTCCGCGCCATTGAGAGCGGCGTAAAGGACTGGAAGGACGATGAGGAGGTCTCCGCCTTCCTGGACAAGCTCCTGCGGAAAGAGGCTGGGGACCGCTCGGGCCTCATCTACGGCATGGGCCACGCCATCTATACCCTCTCCGACCCCCGGGCGGTGCTCCTCAAACGCTACGCCCGCAAGCTGGCTGAGACCAAGGGAATGATGGATCAGTTCCAGCTGCTGGAAGCGGTGGAGCGCCTGACCCCCGGAGCCTTGGTCCGGGTGAAGAATGAGAAGAAGGTGGTCTGCGCCAACATCGACCTCTATTCCGGATTTGTCTACCAGATGATGGGCATTCCTCAGGAGCTGTACACCCCCCTCTTCGCGGTGGCCCGGATGGTGGGCTGGTGCGCCCACCGCATCGAGGAAGTCACCTCCCCCAGCAACCGCATCATCCGCCCGGCCTACAAGGCCGTGGCCCCCATGCGCACCTTTGTGCCGCTGGACCAGCGCTGAATGGTATTGTACCACAGCACTCCCCGCTGTGCAAACCCCCGTCCATACTGCCGCCCCGGGCTCTTACTGAGAGCCCGGGGCGTTTTTGGGGGAAGCTGGAGCAGTCACAGACCAAGGATATAGTCGGCGGAGATATGATAGTACCGGTCCAGCTTGATGAGATGGCGAATGGGCAGTTCGCTGGCGCCCCGCTCATACCGGACATACATGGTCTGGGAGGTCCCCGGCATTTCTGCAATCTCGGTTTGGGTCTTGTCGGCGTCTTCCCGCAGGTCGCGAATGCGCTTTTGATAAAATTCCATACTGCACCTCTTATTCCAGCCAGTCAGCCCAATCCCCGGCAAAGAGGTTATCCCGAAGCCAGACGGCGTGAAAGGCCCCGCTGAGGGGCTCTCCAGTCAGATCAAAACGGGCCAGGGTTCCAGCGATGAGTTCCCGCTCTACCACCGGGGCATAGAGAAAGGAGACTCCCAGGTTTTCCACCAAGAGAGCCTTAATGGTGGAAAACTCGCTGATTTCGGTGATTCGGGGGAAGCGCTCCAGGGTGTAGCAGCGCCGACGCAGGGCGTCCTCAAAAATGGCCCGGGTGCCCGAGCCGGCCTCCCGCACCAGCAGCCGCTCGCCCAGCAGCGCCTCGGGCTCCACCTGCTTTCCGGCCAGGGGGTGGTCCGGGGCACACACGCCGAAAAAGGGCACCCGGCGCAGCAGCCGGGCGGCGTAGGAGCGCCGGTCGAAAAAGCCCTCCACCAGGGCGAAATCCAGCGTTCCCGCCTCCAGGGCGGCCAGCAGTACTTGGGTGTTCTCCACCGTCAAGGACAGGGCGGCGTCCGGGTGCCGCCGGAGGAAGCGGGAGACCAGCGGGGCGGCGGCATAGGCCCCGATGGTCTTGGTGGCCCCCACCCGCAGGGACAAGGGGACAGGAGCGGCCAGAGCCTCCTGGATTTTCCGGCTGTTATAGGCCAGGGGCCGGGCCAGATCCCGCAGCCGCTCCCCCGCCGGAGTCAGGCGGAGGGTCTTATTTTGATAGGTGAAGAGCTTTTGGCCATAGTGCTCTTCCAGAGCGTGGATCTGGTGGGTCACCGCCGGCTGCGTAAGACACAGCCGTTCCGCCGCCCGGGTATAGTTCATGGTCTCGCACAGGACCAGGAATGTGTTGAGCCTGGGGTCCAGCATCATACCACCTGCCATTAGTTTTATAAATTGATCTATAAAAATTTATCATTTTATTTTATCGCTCTTTGGGCCTATAATCAAGAAAACAAATAAGAAAGGGCGTTATTTGAGATGGATTTCCTGCGGATCAAAGGACCGGGCCTGCTGCTCTGCCTGGTCATTGCACTGCCCTGCTGGCTGCTGGGGCAGGCCTTTCCCGTCATTGGCGGGCCGGTGTTCGCCATCCTGGCGGGCATGGTTATCACCCTGGTATGGAAGGACAAGGGCGGCTTTTCGGGCGGCATTACCTATACCTCCAAAAAGATCCTCCAATATGCTGTGATCCTTCTGGGCTTTGGCCTGAACCTGTCGGAGATTGCCAAGGTGGGAGCCCAGTCGCTGCCCATTATCTGCTCGACCATCGCCACCAGCCTGGTGGTCTCCTTCCTGCTCTACAAGCTCATGCGGATGCCCGCCAACATCTCTACGCTGGTGGGAGTGGGCTCTTCCATCTGCGGCGGGTCGGCTATCGCCGCGACCGCCCCGGTCATCGGAGCCGACGACGAGGAGATCGCCCAGGCCATCTCGGTCATCTTCCTCTTCAATGTGGTGGCGGCCCTCACCTTCCCCACCCTGGGCGGGGTCCTGGGCCTGACAAATGAGGGCTTCGGCCTATTTGCGGGCACGGCGGTCAACGACACCTCCTCGGTCACCGCCGCCGCCTCCACCTGGGATACGCTCCACGGCACGAGGGGCGCGGTGTTGGAGTACGCCACCATCGTCAAGCTCACCCGTACCCTGGCCATCATCCCCATCACGCTGGTGCTGGCCTTCTGGCGGACCTGGCAGGCCAAGCGGGGCGGCTCGGCCAGCAGCGGCGCCTTCTCGCTCAAGCAGGTCTTTCCCTTCTTTATCCTCTTCTTTGTCCTGGCCTCCGTGCTCACGACCGTTGCCTCCCTGGCGGGGGTGGACCCGGCGGTATTCCAGCCGCTGAAAGAACTCTCCAAATTCTTTATTGTCATGGCCATGGCGGCCATTGGCCTGAACACGGACATCGTGCGCCTGGTGAGGACTGGCGGCAAGCCCATCTTCCTGGGATTCTGCTGCTGGGTGGCCATTGCCTGCGTGAGCCTGGGGATGCAGCACCTGATGGGCCTGCTGTAAAAGGAAGCGATACTGGACAAAGCGACCAAAATACGCGGGACAACAGCGGTAAAAATGCCAAAAAAGCGTGGAGGGACCCTTTTTCATTTGAAAAAGGGTCCCTCTTTTTGTTATAATAAGAGCAGATAAAACAGAGCGTAAACAGCTGAGCAGACAGAAAGGAGCAGACTATGTATCCAATCGGGGCATTGGTGGTATACGGACGCAACGGCGTTTGCCGGGTGCGGGATGTGGGAGAGTTGGCGACAGGAGAGCGGGGACGGCTGTATTACACATTGGAACCTCTCTTTGCCAAGGAGACCATTTACCTGCCTGTGGACACCAAAGGTCCCCTGCGGGCGGTCCTCACCCGGGAGGAGGCGGAGAAGCTCATCCGCGGCATTCCGGAGATCCAGGCGGAGACGGTAAACATCAGCAGCCTGCCGGCCCTGTCCCGCTACTACCAGCAGGCGGGGCGGACCTCCGACTGCGGGGAGCTGGTCCGGTTCATCAAGACCCTGCGGGCCCGGCGCAGCCGCCGCTCCGGCGCAGGACGGCCGGGAAATCTGGAGGAGCGCTACCTCCACCAGGCCGAAGAGCAGCTGGAGGGGGAGCTGAGCGTGGCCCTGGGTATCCCGCGCGAGCAGGTGGGCGGATATATTGACATGGTTATCCGGAAGACGGCGGCCTCCTAAAACCAAAAAGACGGCGGCGGATTTTTAACCCGCCGCCGTTTTTAGTCTGCCTTCTGGTCTTTGGGAGTCAGCCGGTGCTTTGTGCCGTCGGGCTCCACAATGTAAGTGTTCTCCAACTGGGCGGCCAAGTTGGCCCGCACCGCTGCCACATAGGCCTCCCGAAGGAGGGCGCGCTCCGCCGTCTCCTCGGGGGTGAGGCCCTCGGGGGTCTTGGCTTTCCTGGCCAGTTCATTGATCCGGTCAATTTGTGCCTGTGTAATCATGCCAACGCTCCTTCCAATCTGGTCCGGGGCGGTATCAGATGTACCGTTCCAATTCCACCATGACGCGGCCCTTTTTGGACAGGCCGCCCAGCTCCTTCACCACCGCTTTGCCCAGGCCGCGGCAGGAGAGGATGTCTCCCGGCTCCACCGGCTTATCGGCCTTGACGCACTCCCGGTAGTTGAGCTGGACCCGGCCGGCCGAAATAAGGCCGGCGGCCTTACTCCGGGAGGTGGAGAAGGCGGCGGCCACGATGGCGTCCAGCCGGGGTGTGGCCACCGTGTCACGGATGCGCTTGACCTGGACGGGCGGAGGCTCCAACTCCGCCAGAGAGATGGGACGGACCGCCAGCTTAGCCCGTCCGGCGCTGTCCAGGTTTTGAAGCAGGTAGTCTGAGAGCTCCCGCAGCACCAAGAGGTCGCAGGACTCCGGCCCTACCAGCAGGTCCCCGACCTTCTCCCGGGTGATGCCCTGGCCCAGGATGGCGCCCAGGAGATCCCGGTGGGTGAGCCCTGCATCGGAGCGGTAGGAGCAGCGCAGGGCGGCCACTGGCCCCTCCTCCGCCAGGGCGAGGAAGTCCTCCGGCTCCTGCCAGTCGGGGAGAAAGACGCACACGGTGCGCTCAGCCCCCTGATACCCGCCGAAAAAGAGGTGGGCGGGATGGGCGCAGGCGGCAATCAGGCTTTCCACACAGGCCCGCTGGGCGGGGGATAAAAACCCCGTGTGGGCGGGGATGTTTTTGCGCCGGGCGGTTTCCAGCTGGTCCAGGGTGCGGGCCAGCAGAAGCCGCTCCTCCCCGTCCTGGGCCAGCTTGTTGAGCAATTCGGTCTTATTCATGGCGCCTCCCGCAGGTCCAGCTCCACCGGGCAGTGGTCGCTGCCCATCACCTGGGCGAGGATCTTACTGTCGGCCACCCGGGGACGCAGGCGGTCGGAGACAATGAAGTAGTCAATGCGCCACCCGGCGTTGTTGTCCCTGGCGTGGTACATATAAGACCACCAGGAGTAGGCCCCCGTGGCGTCGGGATAGAGGAGGCGGAATGTGTCGGTAAAACCGGCGGCCAGGAGCTGGGTCATCTTCCCCCGCTCTTCATCGGTGCAGCCGGCGTTGCCCCGGTTGGTCTTTGGGTTTTTCCGGTCAATTTCGCTGTGAGCCACATTCAGGTCCCCGCAGAGGATGACCGGTTTCGTCTGGTCCAGGCCGGTCAGGTAGGCCCGGAAGGCGTCCTCCCAGGCCATGCGGTAGGAGAGGCGGGTGAGCCCGCGCTGAGCGTTTGGGGTGTAGCAGCAGACCAGGAAAAAATCCGCAAATTCGGCGGTGATGACCCGCCCCTCCGTATCGTGCTCCGGGACACCCAGGCCATAGGCGACGTTCAGGGGCTCCACCCGGGTGAAGAGGGCGGTGCCGGAGTACCCCTTTTTCTCCGCGCTGTTCCAGAACTGCCGGTAGCCGGGCAGGTCCAGCTCGATCTGGTGGGGCTGGAGCTTGGTCTCCTGGAGGCAGACCATGTCGGCGCCGGCCGCCTGGAAAAAGTCCAAAAACCCCTTGCCCAGGCAGGCCCGCAGGCCGTTTACGTTCCAGGAAATGAGCTTCATCGCCTCACCCCCGGGGCCACTGCATGGGCTTCCCCTCGCTGTCCAGCAGCGGGGTGAGGCCGCCAGCATTGCCGTTGCTCACCTGGAGATAGAGCGCCCCAGTCTCGGTGTCCAGGAGGACGCGGATCACATCCATGGTCCCCTGGGTATAAATAACTTGAAAGCGGTCTTTTTTTCCCATAAAACAAAGTCCTCCCGGTGGAAAATTTCGTCCAAAGGACGGATTATCGGGCCCCCTCCAGCTTGAGTAGGGCCTCTTTCAGGGCCAGCCCGCCGGCGTAGCCGGTGAGGGAGCCGTCCTTTCCCACCACCCGGTGGCAGGGGATCAAGATGGGCAGGGGGTTGCGGTGGTTGGCCTGGCCCACCGCACGAACAGCCTTTGGGCGGCCCAGCCGGGCAGCCAGGTCCCCGTAGGAGACGGTGGCGCCGTAGGGAATGCGCCGCAATTCCTCCCACACGGCGCACTGAAAGGGGGTGCCTGCCGGAGCCAGGGGCAGCTGAAACACCCGCAGCTCGCCCCGCAGATAGGACAGCAGCTGGGCCCGGCCCTCCGCCAAAAGAGAGGTCTCCCGGCTGAAGAGCCGGGGGGTGGGGGAGCCGGGGAGATAGAGATGGGTGAGGGCATCTCCCTCTCCCGCCAGAGCCATGGGCCCCAAAGGGGTGTCAAAGGTCAAGAAGTCCATCAATACCTCCGCACCACGGCCACCACCCGCCCCAACAGCTGAGCATGCTCGCCGTCGATGGGCTCGTAGTCCGGATTTTCCGGCATAAGCCAGGTATGGCCGTCCTTCCGGCGGAGGGTCTTGACGGTGGCCTCGTCCTCGAAGAGGGCCACCACAATTTCCCCATTGCGGCACTCCTGCTGCTGGTGAACCACGACCAGGTCGCCTGGCAGGATGCCCGCGCCCAGCATGGACTC
This sequence comes from uncultured Oscillospiraceae bacterium, assembly GCA_944386885.1. GTDB lineage: Bacteria > Bacillota > Clostridia > Oscillospirales > Oscillospiraceae > Pseudoflavonifractor_A. The sequence continues at coordinate 30,625 of CALXCU010000145.1, forward strand.
CCCCCGCACCCGCAGGGCAAAGTACTCCCCGGGCCGGCCATTGGTGTCAAACGTGAGGTACTCCTCCACATGCTCCTCGGCCAGAATGGGCGCTCCGGCGGCCACGTTGCCCACCACAGGGACCCGGTCGGCAGGGAGTTCCGGGGCGCTCTGGGAGGCGGGAGCGCGCTCAGACCGGGCCACCACGGTGATCGCCCGGGTTTTGCCCTCGGCCTTGGCGATCATGCCCGCCTCCTCCAGACCCTTCAAATGGAAGTGGACGGTGGAGGGGGATTTCAGCCCAACGGCGGCGCCAATCTCCCGCACAGAGGGGGGATATCCGTGCTCTTCCGTGAAAGCAAGGATAAAGTCGTAAATATTCTGCTGTCTGACGGTCAGCTTTCCCATGGTCGGTCTCCTTTCCAGCAGGGGGCTCAGAGGGTGTGATAGTGGGGAATGATGTCCTCGTAGACGCCGTCTTTCCGCAGGAAGCCCCCGGGGATGGTCCCCAGCTGCACAAAGCCCAGCCGCGCATACAGGCGCAGGGCGGGGGTGTTGCTCTTTACCACGGCGTTAAATTGCAAGATGCGGAAGCCAAGCTCTCTGCCCTTGGCCATGCAGTGGCGCACTAGGGCCTCCCCAATGTGTTCGCCCCGGCGGTCGGCCCGAACGGCATAGCTGGCATTGCAGATGTGGCCGCACCGGCCCACGTTGTTGGGATGGAGAATATATAGGCCCACCAGCTCCCCTGCCTCGTCCCGGGCCACACCGGTAAAGGACTGCCCGGCGAAAAATGCGGCTCCGCTCTCCGGGGTGAGCGGTTCCATCTGTGGGAAAGCCAGACCGTCCTCCACCACTTGATTCCAGAGGGAAATGGCCTCGGGCAGATCGGCGGGAGCGCAGGGTGTGATAGAAAGTTCCATGACAAATCACCTGACAAAAGAGATAGAATGGAGAAAAGTTCACCCTTATCATACCATAGCGCGGGCGGAAAGTCAAACGGATGTTCTTAGAATTCAAACGGATTACGAAGTTCCTAAAAGGTGGGAAAAGATTGGCCCAAAGCCCTTGGGTAGGAGAGCGGGTTATGGTAAAATAAAAAATCCAAATTCCAAAACCGGGGTTAAGGACCGGCGGGGCGGGCTGCTGCCGCCCTGGGGGACTAAGAAAGAAGGTATGATCCCATTGCTCTCACTCTTCCTGACCCATTTACAGGGATATAAACGGGATGCGGTCAAATCCCCCCTGCTCATCACTTTGGAGGTCATCTGTGAGCTGCTTCTCCCCCTGGTGATGTCGGAGATCGTAGACAAAGCCATTCCCGCGGGGAACGTGGCCTACATCTTCCAGATGGGGGCGGCCATGCTGGCGCTCTCGGCGGTGGCCATGGCCTGCGGCGTATTGTCGGCCAAGTATGCGACCACAGCCAGCCAGGGCTTTGGCGCCAACCTGCGTCAGTGCCTGTTTGATAAGGTGCAGGAGTTCTCCTTTGCCGACATCGACCGCTTCTCCTCGGCCTCTCTTATCACCCGCATTACCAACGACGTCAACGCCATGACGATGATGCTGAATATGGGCCTGCGGATGCTGGTGCGCGCACCGGTGATGCTCATCACTGCACTGGTCATCAGCTTTACCCTGAACGCCCGGCTGGCCCTGGTGCTGGTGGTGGTGATCCCGCTGATGGTGTTGGCGGTTGGGGCGGTGATGCTGGTGTGCACCAAGCTCTTCGCCGTCATGCAGACCAAGATTGACCACCTGAATAACACCCTTCAGGAGAACTTGGTGGCCATCCGGGTGGTCAAGGCTTTCGTGCGGGAGGACTATGAACGGGCCAAATTCCGCCGCTCCAACGATGAGCTGATGGACGCGGCCCTCTCGGTGGGCCTGCGGATCATCACCATTATGCCGGTGATGATGCTGGCGCTCAACGGCGCGACGGTGTCGGTGCTCTACCTGGGCGGCCGGATGATCATGGGAGGCGATTTTGATTTGGGTCGCCTCCAGGCGTTCATCAATTACATTGCCCAGATCCTCATGAGCGTCATGATGGTGGCGATGTCCCTGCTCCAACTCTCCCGGGCCCAGGCCTGCGCCCGGCGCATCAATGAGGTGCTGGACACGGAGCCTTCGGTGGAGAACCGGCCCGGCGCGGCAGAGCGCCCCCTTCCTGCCCCTGCAGGCGCCGTGGAGTTCCGCAGCGTTTCGTTCAAGTACGCCGCCGGAGGCACTGGAGACGATGTGCTCAAGGACATCAGCTTCACCGTCCGGCCGGGGCAGTTTGTGGCTATCGTGGGGGGTACCGGCACGGGTAAGTCCACCCTGGTCAACCTGATCCCGCGCTTTTACGACGTGACGGCGGGGGCGGTGCTCCTGGACGGGGTGGACGTGCGGGATTACCCCCTGGAGGAGCTGCGCCGGCGCATCGGCATGGTGCTGCAAAACAATGTGCTCTTCTCGGGGACTATCCGGGAGAACCTGCTCTGGGGCGATCCGGAGGCCACCGAGGAGCAGATGCTCCAGGCCGCCAAAGACGCACAGGCCTATAACTTTGTCATGTCCTTCCCCGACGGATTTGACACCAATCTGGCCCAGGGCGGCGTCAACGTCTCCGGCGGACAAAAACAGCGGCTGTGTATTGCACGGGCCATGCTGCGCCGGCCGGCAGTGCTCATTCTGGATGATTCTACCTCGGCGGTAGACTCGGCTACTGAGGCGGCCATCCGGGCCTCCTTTGCCAAAAATTTAAAGGACACCACGGTCATCATCATCGCCCAGCGCATCTCCTCGGTGCAGTACGCCGATGAGATTCTGGTCCTGGAGGACGACCACATCGCCGCCCGGGGGACCCATGAGGAGCTGTTGGCCACAAGCTCGATTTATCAGGAGATCTACCGGTCTCAGCAAGAGGGGGTGGGGGAGTAATGCCTGGACCCAATCGCGCCCCCCGCGGGGGGTACCAAAAACCGAAAAACCTGCGCAAGACGGCCCTGCGCCTTTTGGGTTACTTGACGGCCAGCAAGCTGCCGCTGCTGGCGGTCTTTGGCTGCCTGCTGGTGTCGGTGTGCGCCAACTTGGGCGGCTCGTACATGATGCGGGGCATCATCAACAATTTTATCTGGTCGGGCTGTACCGACTTTGCCGGGCTGGGGCTGTCCATCTTGGGCCTGGTGGGAGTCTACCTGCTGGGGTGTCTGGCCACCTACGGTCAGTCGGCAACCATGGTCCGCCTGGCCCAGCGGGGGGTCAACCGCCTGCGCAGGGACCTCTTTGACAAGCTCCAGGGCCTGCCCCTCTCCTACTTCGACCGGCATCCCCACGGGGAGCTCATGAGCCGGTTTACCAACGACGCGGACAATGTGCAGCTGGCCCTGGAGCAGAGCGTGGTCTCCCTGTGCTCCAGCTGCCTGATGTTTGTGGGCCTGGTGTGCATGATGCTCCTGATCAATTGGAGGCTTTTCCTGGTCACCGCAGTGGTGCTGGCGGTGACGGTGCTCCTCTTTAACAAATTGGGCGGCCGCAGCCGCCGGTTTTACCGCGCCCAGCAGGCCGCCCTGGGCGAGGTAAACGGAAATATCCAGGAGATTATTGAGGGCCTGAAAGTAGTCAAGGCATTCACCCACGAAGAGCAGGCCAAAGAGCAGTTCCGCAGGCTCAACAACGCCTACCGGGACGCGGCTCAGAAGGCCAACTACTACTCCATCATGATCATGCCCGTCTCGGGCAACCTGATGAACATCAGCTATGCCCTTACCGCCGCGTTCGGGGGGCTGCTCTCGGTGCTTCAGGGCTTTGATTTAGGAGGGCTGGTGGTCTATCTCAACTACTCCAAACAGGTGGGTCAGCCCCTCAACCAGATCTCCCAGCAGATGACCACCCTCCTTTCCGCGATGGCGGGGGCCGAGCGCATTTTTGAGGTCATGGACACCCAACCGGAAGCGGATGGGGGCCAGGTCACGCTGGTGGGGGCGGAAAAGAACGGGGACGGGACCCTTGCTCCCTTCTCCGGCCAGGGACGTCCCAGAACCTGGGCCTGGAAGGTCCCGCGCTCCGCCGGGCTGGAGCTGGTGCGGGTCGCGGTAGATGCCGCCGGAGTCCCCTACGAAGATGCCGGGGGCGGCCGCCGGGCGTGGAAATACCCCGGCCCGGACGGAACGATGGGACTCCACCTGGTCCGGGGCGCCGTGCGGGATGTGTCGGGCGAGGACAGCTATCTCACCGAGCTGCGGGGCGCCGTGCGTTTCCTCCATGTGGATTTCTCCTATGTGCCCGGCAAGCAGGTGCTCAAGGATGTGTCAGTCTACGCCGATCCGGGGGAAAAGATCGCCTTCGTGGGCTCCACCGGCGCGGGCAAGACCACCATCACCAACCTGGTCAACCGCTTTTATGAGATTGAGGGGGGACTGATTACCTACGACGGCATCGACGTGAAGGTCATTCGAAAGGATGACCTGCGCCGGAGTCTGGGGGCGGTGCTCCAGGACACCCACCTCTTCACCGGGACCATTCTGGATAACATCCGCTACGGTCGCCTGGATGCCACCGACGAGGAGTGCATTGCCGCAGCAAAGAGCGCCAACGCCCACTCCTTCATCCGCCGCCTGCCTGACGGCTACCACACCATGGTCACCGGGGACGGCGCCAACCTCTCCCAGGGACAGCGGCAGCTGCTGGCCATTGCCCGGGCCGCCGTGGCAGACCCGCCGGTGATGATCCTAGATGAGGCCACTTCTTCCATCGACACCCGCACGGAAGCCCTCATCGAACAGGGCATGGATGCCCTCATGGAGGGCCGGACCGTGTTTGTGATTGCCCACCGGCTCTCCACCGTGCGCAATGCCAACTGCATCGTGGTCATTGAGCACGGAACAATTCAGGAAAAAGGAAGCCACACGGCCCTCCTAGAACAAAAAGGGCGCTATTATCAGCTCTATACTGGGCAATTCCAGCTCAATTGAGATCCTATACAAAAGCTAAAAAAATTTTTTGTAAAGATTAGCATTTGTACTTGCTATTTCGGCAGGCGTAGGTTATAATGCCATTGCTTAAGGTTTTTAAGATTTCGATATGGATATAAAAATGTCTAAAACAAGCGATTCATAGCAAAAGTTTATAATTCTTGTGAGGAAAAGAGCAAACTGAGCGAAAGTTCAGGACGCAAAGCATGAAGGCTAAAGCGGCGCAGGCCGCCAGGCTGGTTCGGCTGCCCTAAGCGGGGGATGCGGAACGCAGCCGTTGAGCGTCATGGCGAGATCGGAAGAGCGGGCAGCGTACCAAGTTGCCCGCTCTTTTTGGCACTTTAAGGGCCGGTTTTGCGCGGATGTCATACGCGCTTAGAGAGATAAAATGCCCACGGGCTGAGCGTGGAACTGGAATATTTTTAGAGAGAATAAGGAGATGACACCCATGAATCAGACGTACTGCACGCATACCGGGAAGGCCTCGGTAGAGAAACCTTGGCTGAACTACTACCCGGAGCATATGCGCCGTTTTGCCGCGCCTCACATGACCCTGAGCGCTTTCCTCCAAGAGCAGAATCAAGACCACGATAAGCCCACCATTGAGTATTATGGGGGCCGATTTAGCCTTAATCGCCTTCTCGCCGAGGCAGATAAGGCCGCCCGGGCGCTGGCCGCTCTGGGCGTAAAAGAGGGAGATGAGATCCCGGTATTCCTGTCCATGGTACCCGAGTTCTTCGTTCTGCTCCTGGCGGCGGAGAAGATCGGCGCCGCCCTCATCTGCCGGGACGGCACAGTGGAAGAAAATCAGGAGGCTGTCCGCCGTTCGGGCGCGAAGGTCCTGTTTGCCCACGACTTCCTCTCCATGGAAGAGCTGGAGCTGGACCGCCAGGCCAGCAGCCTGGAGCATGTCGTTCTCGTCTCCCCCTACCAGAGCGCTGTGCGGGAGGAGGTGCCCGACTATGTAGCGAGGCACATTGCCGGGCGCTACCCGGAGCACCCCGCCGGCGGGGAGGAGTGCATGGACTGGGATACGTTCCTGGCCGGGGGCGAGGGATTTACCGGCAGCTACGAGGCGCCGGCGGACCCGGACCGTTCCCTCTACCACCCCTATACCAGCGGCTCCACCGGTCCGTCAAAGGAGCTGATCCACACGGCTGCCTCCATGGAGGGCGTCATCTCCCAGCTTATCATTCCCTCGCCGGTACAGATCAGCTGGCGGGTCCTGCTCTGTCTCCTGCCCCCCTCTCTGATCGCCATGGTCAGCCCCATGGTTCTCTACCGGATTGCCACCACCGATCTGATTATCCTCTCCCCCTTCTGTGATGAAAAGGACATTGACCTGGAGTTTTTACGCCATAAGCCCAACCTGATGATGGCTATCCCCATGATGGCTGAGATCCTTATGGAGAGCAAGCGCATCCCCGAGGACTATGACATGAGCTTCATGCTGGTTATGGGCGGCGGTGCGGACCCCATGCACAACAAATTCCTGCGCCGGGTACAGGATTTCCTGGCCAAGCATGGCTCTCCCGCCACCTATTCCATGTGTTACGGCCTGAGTGAGGCCGGCTCCACCGCGACCAACCCCCACGCCAACAGCAGCTTCATGGACTGCGGCAGCGGGATTCCCATGCAGGGTGTTGTGATCTCGGTCTTTGAGAAGGACAGCCAGAAGGAGCTGGACTACGGCCAGCTGGGCGAGATCTGCGTCCAGAGCCCGGGAAATATGGCGGGCTATACAGATCCGGAGGCTACCGAAAAGACCCTTCAGCGTCACCCGGACGGCCTGCTGTGGGTCCACACCGGTGATTTTGGTTACATGAACGAGAAGGGCGAGCTCTTCGTCCTGGGCCGGGGCCTTACGGAGCGCTACGGCGGCGGTTACCTGTTCTGCCTGCCCATGGAGAATAAAGTGGTAGAGGTCCCCGGGGTGGAGGACTGCTTTGTGGTCACCGTTCCGGATAAGGAGCACCCGGGCTATTTCCTGCCCTACCTGTTCCTGGTGCCCGAGGACGGCGCCGTTCTGGAGGACCTGGAGAAGGGGATCCATGACGCGCTGGAGCCCCATGAGCGCCCGGTGCGCATTACGCTGATCAAGCATCGGGAGTACTTCCACTTTAAGACCAACCGCCGTGTGCTGGCGGCCCAGATCATGAGCGAATAAGATTCTAAGGGAGATAACAGGCATGGCGGGGTGCGAGCGGCCATTTGCGCCCCGCCGCCTGAGAATGATATCTCAAATCCTGAAAAAGGGAGGAATTCGATGAAATTGAAATGGAAGAAGCTCTTGGCCTTGGCCCTGACGGCGGCCATGGCCCTGAGCACCCTGCCTGCCACGGCGATGGCCGTGACCCCCACCACCAAGTCGGTGGGCAGCGTGGGCGAGTCCCTGAGCGGGAGCCAGGACTTAATTGCCGCGGCCATTGCCAAGCTCCAGGCCGAGGGCAAGGAGCTCCAGCCCCAGCAGGACGATAAGGCCCTGGAGAAGGCCGTGGAGGCGGCCAGCGGCCTGACGCTCAACGAGGTCAAGAGCACCATCGGCCTGGACCTGTTCGCCAACCGGGAGACCGGCGTGGTGGAGACGGCCATCTACCAGCTGGATGCCGAGACCATGGACGCGGTGATGGAGCTGGTCCTGAAGGACAACTTCCTCACGGACAAAATCACTTACGAGTATATTCTTGACGAGGCCGGCAAGGTCCTGCAGATCAAATACGAAATGCAGGAGACCTTTGCTCTGGGCCTGGACGAGCTGGAAGAGACCGGGGAAGCTGCCCTGGCCGACGCCGTCTCCGAGCTGACGGAGGAGGCGGAGCGCGAGGCCGCCGCGCTCCAGCTCGTCCCTTTTGCCCTGCCCGCCGCTGAGACTCCCGAGGAGTCCGGCGGCGAGGAGGGCGAAGAACCTGCGGAGCCTTCCGCGGAGCCCTCTGCGCTGCCTTCGGAAGAACCCTCTGAAGAGCCCTCCACAGAGCCTTCCGCAGAGCCCTCCACAGAGCCTTCTGCGGAGCCCACAGCTTCCCCCGTCCCCAGCGCTGATCCCACTGCCGCCCCTTCGCAGGAGCCTGTGGAGGCCCAGTACACCGTGCAGTTCCTCTGGGAGCGGGTGGATACGCCCGTCCTGGACGAGAATGGCGACCCGGTCTATCGCATTGGCTACAGTGCGGAGTACGGCCTGAGCTACTACCCCACTTATACTTACGACTGGAATTGCACCGGCGCGGTATTGACCAGCATTGCCGACCCCACTCAGACCATCACGTTGACCCAGGACCAGATCATGGTCCAGGAGCAGGTCGTGGACCTGTCTGAGTACGCCCCGGCGATGGGTCTGCCCGAAGGCACCCAGCTGCTCAATGTCTATAAGGCTGCCGTGGCCATCGGACCCGAGGGCGCGGTATACCAGGAGGTCAAGGACATCACGATGGAGCGCCTGATGATCTCCTGGGGCGAACTGACGACCTTCAATGCCGCCCATGCCGATTACTACGGCGTGTCCACCCCCTACTGGACCAGCAAGCAGACTGACGCCACCCCCCTGGGCGCCATGCTGGCCCTCATCAGCCAGGAGCCTGACGCGCAGATCCCCTCCTGCATCCTGGAAATGTACATCCCCCAGATGAGCCAGCTCTTCATGGCCGCTGTCATTATGTACGGCGACATGCTCCTGGCCGTCCGCGACCTGGCCATGGAGGCGGTGGAGGGCGTGGAGGACCCGGTGAGCCGCCTGCTCATCCTCCACGACTGGATGGCTAATATGGCCAGCTTTGACATGAACAGCATCATGCAGCTTCAGACCGGCGGGTCCTCTCCCTCCCCCCTGAGCATGACCCCCTTCGGCATCTTCCTCAGCGGCCAGAACGATCCCCTGGGCCAGCTCTCCGACTACGGCGTGAACTGCCTGGGCTACGCGGCGGGCTACGCCTGGCTGGTGCAGAACGCCTTCCCTGAGGTCTATAAGAATGCCGACGGCTCCTGGAAGAGCGCCGACGAAGTGGATCACATGGTGGATATCGTGAAGATCAAGTTCGACGCCGATGTGGCCGCGAGCAGCGTGGCCGGCGACAACTCCGGCTTCGGCGGCCAGCGCTTCAACGAGCCCCACTACTTCAACGCCGTCAAGGTCACCCGGGACGTGATGGACGAGGATGGCAATCCCACCGGCGAGACCGCGACCAACTGGTACTATGTGGACGCCTGCTACAATGACATCTCCGTGGAGGTGTTCAGCCAGTACCGCGTGGAGACGGAGGGCAACATCTCCCACATGTACTTCCTGGTCTCCCCCACCGCCCTGGCGGAGCAGTTTGATGGCAACTACGACTACATCGACTCCCTCTACGACGGCGGCTACTATGAGAAGACCAACCCCGACCCCAATGACCCCACCGCCAACACCCCTGACATGTGGGAGTTTATCCCCTATGAGAACGGCGAGGAGACTGCCTACGACGACCGCACCTTCCAGGAGGCCTGGTTCAGCGGCGTGGTCAGCCAGATCATCCCCTACAATGGCTACTGGTACTATGTGGACGGGATGAACTACCTCTCCATGATGGACAGCTATGAAGAGATGGGCGACATCATGGACTCCGACATCTTCGGCGACCTGATGGAGAGTATGGGCGATATGGGCCTGGACCTCTTCAGCATGGACAACCAGCTCAAGCGCCGTCCCATGGATGCCCCCAATGAGCCGGCCGCCGAGAGTGAGAGCGGTTTCGGCGACTGGGGCGATATGGACTGGGACAACATCGACTGGGACAATATGGACTGGGAAGAGATGTTTGGCGATATGGACTTCGGCTCCGGCCTCTTTGGCCAGGACGAGGACCCCTATGGCCAGGTGATTTTCGACTATGGCACCGGCGATGTGTACTTCTACAAGGACGATTCCACGGAGCCTGCCACCACCCGGGAGGGACTCTATGCCGATCTGGTGGCTGAGGACCAGGCCTATCGGGACAAGATGCCTGATTTGAATCACTCCCTGGCCCTGTATGACGGAGAGCTCTATCTGAACCTGAGCAATCAGATCCTCACCTATGACCTCTCCAACGGGAATATGGCCACCTTCAAGGAGTACGAGGATGTGTATGCCGCCACCGACAAGCGGCCCTTCGTGGGCATGTCCTTCACCGCTGTGGAGGAAAATGATCCCGACGTCCTCTTCCACTTCCGCTACCTGCCCCTGGCCAGCATCAGCATCCACGATGATGTGGCTCTGACCATTGATGAGGGCTACAATGTGGTGGGCGTGGAGCGCAATCCCACATTCTATGCCACGCTGGGCACCAACCTGACCAACAGCTATGCCCCCGACCTGCCCGTGGACCAGAACCCCTACTATCCCGGTTACATCCCCCGGGATGAGGAGGGCAATGAGATCACCGAGGGCGTGGGCCCCCTGCCCTATGTGGAAGAGGCCCTCAACTACAACCCCGAGTACAACCGCTATGAAAGCTACATGGGCGGCGACGACTCCTCCGACAGCGAGGAGCCGGAAGAGCCCGAGAACAGCAATGTGGAGTTCATGTGGTGCGCCAATATTGTGGACGCGATGACCCTTGCAGAGATCGAGGCGGATACCGCCACCAAGACGGTCACGGTGGCCCC
>CALXCU010000146.1 GCA_944386885.1 uncultured Oscillospiraceae bacterium
CTGGGAGGAGATGGTGGGGGTGAGGGCATCGATGACTACGTCGTGCCTGGGGATGCCGTACCGGGCGGCGGTGTCGTAGATCTTCCGGGCCGCCTCCAGGCGGCCCTGGGCGGTCTCCGGGATGCCGGACTCATCCAGCGCCAGGCCCACCACCACGCCGCCGTACTTTTTCACCAGGGGGAAGACGGCCTCCATGCTCTCGGCCTTGCCGCTGACGGAGTTGAGCATGGGCTTGCCGTTGTAGCGGCGCATGGCGCGCTCCATGGCGGCGGGGTCGGAGGTGTCGATCTGGAGGGGGAGGGGGATGACGCTCTGGAGGGCGCACACCGCCTCGGTGAGGAGGGCGGGCTCGTCGATCTCGGGCAGGCCCACGTTCACATCCAGGATGTGGGCCCCGGCCTCCTCCTGGGCGAAGCCCTCGGAGAGGATATACTCGATGTTGTGACTGCGCAGGGCCTCCTTGAACTTCTTCTTGCCGGTGGGGTTGATGCGCTCGCCGATGAGGACGGGCTCGGGGCCGATCTCCACCGCCCGGGCATAGGAGGAGACCACCGTGCGCCCCTTGGGGACCGGAGGCTGGAAGGGGATGTCCCGGCAGGCGGCCGCCGTGGCGCGGATGTGGGCCGGGGTAGTGCCGCAGCATCCCCCCAGCAGGTGGACCCCCATTTGGGCCAGCTGGGCCATAACGGCGGCGAATTCCTCCGGGCCGATGTCGAAGGTGGTGGCGCCGCCCTCGGTGCGGGGCAGGCCTGCGTTGGGGTTGACCGCCACGGGGATGGAGGCACAGCGGAGGAGCTCCCGGGCGATGGGGACCATCTGACGGGGCCCAAGGCCGCAGTTGACCCCCAGGGCGTCCACCCCCAGCCCCTCCAGCAGGGCCACGGTAGCGGCCACATCCCCGCCGGTGAGGAGCTTGCCGTTCTCACCGTAGACGGTGGTGGCGATGACGGGGAGGGCGCAGTTCTCCTTGGCGGCCAGGACGGCGGCCTTGGCCTCGTAGCTGTCGCTCATGGTCTCGATGACCACCAGGTCGGCCCCGGCGGAGGCGCCTGCCCGGACCACCCGGGCGAAGAGGGCCACCGCGTCCTCAAAGTCCAGGTCGCCCATGGGCTTGAGGAGCTTGCCGCTGGGCCCGATGTCCAGGGCCACGAAGGCGTCCCCCTCCCGTCCGGCCTCCCGGCGGGCGGTGCAGGCGTGCTCCACCCCCGCGCGGACCAGGGCCTCCAGGTCACAGTCCCCGCCGTCGGGGAATTTTAGGGCGTTGGCGCCGAAGGTGTTGGTGCACACGATGTCGGCCCCGGCTTCCAGGTAGGCGCGGTGGAGGGCCGTAATGCGCTCCGGGTGGAGCAGGTTCCAGGTCTCGGGGAGCTCGCCCCCCCGCAGGCCTTGGGCCTGGAGAAGGGTGCCGGTGCCGCCGTCGAAGAACAGCCGCTCCCGGCCCAGACGATCCAAAAGGTTCATGATAGGACCTCGCTTTCTGTGGGACATAGCCCTCCGGGGGCGTCCTCCCGCCGGTAGGGGCATTGGCTCTGGCCGCACCCGGCGCAGCCCGCCCGCTGGCCGGGGCGGGGGGTCCGGCTCATGCCGATCACGGCGGTGACCGACTTGACAGGGGCCAGCAGGAGGCTGTCGGTGACTGTCAGGCCGATGCGCCGGGGGGCGTCCAGAATCTGGAGAATGGCGCGCTGGTGGTCCAGGGCGAAATCGCCGTACCCGGGGCTGAACCGGGGGCGCAGGTACCAGCCCTCCTTCCGGGCCTCAGCCCGCAGGACCTCGTTGACCTGGTCACAGTAGGTCTCGATGAGGGCGGCGGCGCTGGCCTGGTAAAAGAGTGCCTCGCTGACCCGCCCGGCCTGAGCCCGGGCGATGAGCCGGTCGGCCTCCACGCCCAGGGTGGCGGCGAAGAAAATCACCTTTTCGCACCCGTCCAGGGCCTTGGCCAGGTCCCGGCTCTCCACCCGGAGGGGACCCAGCTCCAGGACGCCCCCGCCCGGGCGGGACAGGGGCTCCCGGTGGCTCACCGCCCGGGGATGGACCGCGCCGGCCAGGCGCCCGGCGCAGGCGCGGATGGCCGCTTCGGTCCCGGCGCCGGGACGCGCATCCCCCCGGTAGCCCAGGTAGCGGCAGATCTCCGGGTAGTCGATGGGCAGGCTCACTTGAGGATCTCCGAGAGGCTCTTCTGGATGCCGGCGGCGATCTCGGGCTTGTTCATGGTATAGATATGGATGTGCTCCACGCCATTGGCGATCAGGTCGATGATCTGCTCGGTGGCGTAGGCCACGCCGGCCTGGCGCATGGCGGGGGGGTTGTCCCCGAAGCGATCCACAATGGCCTTGAAGCGCTCGGGCAGGTAGGTGCCCGACAGGCGGCAGATGCGGGCGATCTGCTTGCCGTTGGTGACGGGCATGATGCCGGCCACCACCGGGACGGTGATCCCCCGCTCCCGGATGCGGTAGAGGAAGTTGTAGAGGATGTTGTTGTCAAAAAACATCTGGGTGGTGAGGAAGTCGCAGCCGGCCTCCACCTTCTCCTTCAGATGGTCCAGGTCGGCGCGCTTGCTGGGGGATTCGGGGTGCCCCTCGGGGTAGCAGGCCCCGCCCACGCAGAAATCCCCATAGGCCTTGATCTCCCGCACCAGCTCGCTGGCGTACTGGTAGTCATGGGCGGACACGCCCCCCTCGGGGATGTCCCCCCGCAGGGCCAGCACGTTCTGGATGCCCTGGGCGCGCATATCGTCCAGCATGGCGTGGACATGGGCCCGGGTGGAGGAGACACAGGAGAGGTGGGCCAGGGTGTCCACGCCGTATTTCTGCGAGATGCCCGCAGCGATGCCGATGGTATAGGCGCTGGTGCCGCCTCCGGCGCCGTAGGTGACGCTCATAAAATCGGGCCGCAGGGCGGCAATGTCCTGGGTGGCTTTGGCCACCGCCTCATAGGTGTCGCTGGTTTTTGGGGGGAAGACCTCAAAGGAGAGGGTGACCTTGTCCTGGCGCAGGATGTCGATGATCTTCATAGGATAACCTCCAATACGGAACAAAATGGAATATGATAGCACAGTATAGCACATTCCGGCCCAAAATGCCATAAAAACAGTGCCGGTTCCCCCTCCGGGGGAGCCGGCACAGGAGAGAGGCGGGAAGTCAGCGGTCCTCCGCCGCGTGGAGGCGGGCGGCGGTGAGGGTGTTGACCATCAGCATGGCGCGGGTCATGGGGCCCACGCCCCCGGGGACGGGCGTGATGTAGGCGGCCCTCTGGGCGGCCGCTTCAAAGCACACGTCGCCGCAGAGCTTGCCGTTTTCATCCCGGTTCATGGCCACGTCGATGACCACGGCCCCCTCCTTGACCCTATCGCCGGTGATAAGGCCCCGCCGCCCCGCTGCGGAGACCAGGATATCGGCCTCCCGGCAGACCTGGGCCAGGTCCGGGGTGCGGGAGTGGCAGATGGTGACGGTGGCGTTGCGCTGGAGAAGGAGCACGGCCTGGGGCTTGCCCACGGTGTGGGAGCGGCCCACCACCACGGCGTGCTTTCCGGCGGGGTCGATGCCGTACTCGCTCAGCAGCTCCATGACCCCGGCGGGGGTGCAGGGCTGGAAGGACTGCATGCCGATCATCAGCTCACCCACGTTGAAGGGGTGGAAGCAGTCCACGTCCTTGCTGGGATGGATGGCCCGCAGGACAGCCATCTCGTCCAGGCCCTTGGGCAGGGGGAGCTGGCAGAGAATCCCGTCGATGTCGGCCCGGCGGTTGAGGCTGTCCACCAGGGCCATGAGCTCCGCCTGGGAGGTCTGGGCAGGGAGGGCGTACTCCTCGCTGTAGAAGCCGCACTCGGCGCAGTCACGCTTCTTGCCGTTGACGTAGACCCGGCTGGCCGGGTCGTCCCCCACCAGAATGACCGCCAGGCCGGGCCGGCGGGGCAGGCTCTTGGCCTGCTGGCGCACCCGCTCCTTGACTTTGGCGGCCAGGGCCTTTCCGTCCATGATCGTCGCTGCCATGCTCAAGATTCCTCCTTTGTCTTTGTCTGGTGAAAGGGATTGTCCGGGCGGTTGACCCAGAGGGCCTCCGGTCCCTTGGCCCGCCGCCACAGCACTGCCAGGACCACCGCGGCCGCCAGGGCGGAGGCGAAGCCCAGCAGCTGGGAGACCCGGATGCCAGTATTGAAGAGGTAGAGGCTGTCGGTGCGCAGGCCCTCAATGAGGCCCCGGCCGAAGCCGTACCAAACCAGGTAGATCAAAAAGATCTGGCCGTCGAATTTCCGCCAGTTCCGGGCGATGAGGATAAGCAGGACCAGCCCCAGCAGATTCCACAGCGACTCATAGAGAAAGGTGGGGTGGACTTCTTTGTAGACCTCCACGCCGTTTACGAGCTCGGTGATACCCATACGCCAGGGGAGGCCGGTCTCTCCGCCGTAGGCCTCCATATTGACAAAGTTGCCCCACCGGCCCACCGCCTGGCCGATGAGCATCCCGTAGGAGCCCAGGTCGGCGAAGGCCAGGAAGGAGATCTTCCGGACCTTGCAGAAGACCAACAGGGTGAGGATGGCGGCGATGATACCCCCGTAGATGGCCAGGCCCCCGTCCCAGATGCGGACCATCCGGCCAAAGTCCAGGCTTCCGTCCTCATTCCGGTACAGATCCAGATAGAAGACGATGTAGTACAGCCGCGCCCCGATCACGCTCAGGGGCACGGCGAAGAAGAGCAGGTCCAGCAGGTCGTCCTCCCGGATGCCGAAGCGCTTGGAGACCCGGGTGCAATAGAGGACGGCCAGCAGGAAGCCCACGGCGATGATGACCCCGTACCAGTGGATGGGCCAGCCGAAGGGGCGGCAGAGGATGGGGTTCAGGTGGAACTCCAGGCCCAGGCCGGGGAAGGTAACGGTATTCATGCCTCCTCCTTGGGGCGGACCACCGAGAGGGCGGCCCGCTCAGGGGCGCACCAGGCGCGCAGGGCCTCCTCCACGTCCTCCCGGCCGATGGCGTTGAAGACGGCGGGGAAGTCCAGGTAATCCACCCCGGCGAAATAGCCCTGGGCCTGCTCCACGCACACGTTTTCGAAGGAGTTCAGGGAGCGGACCATGGCCCCATAGGCGGCCTTTTTCAGGCGCTCAAAGAGGGCGGGATCGATCCCCTCCCGGCCCAGGCGGGCGGCCTCGGCCAGAATGGCGTCCCGGACGGCCTCCGGGTCCCGGCTCTCCCCCCCGGCGGCCAGGAAGGCGCAGCCGGGGTAGGCCTCGTACCCCACGCCGAAGCTCTGGTTGATGAGCCCCTCCCGGTAGAGCCGGGCGTAGAGGGGAGAGGAGGACCCGCACAGGGCCTCCATCAGCAGAGTGCCGGTGAGCTGGCGGCGCAGGCGCTCCTGCCCTCTGGGGGCGGGGTCAGCCTTGAAGCCCAGCTGGAAGAGGGGGGTGGAGACCTCCATGCGCACCGCGCGGAGGGCCTGGGCGGCGTGGGGGGGCTCCTGGGGGCCATAGTCCCGCTGGATGGCGGAGCCGCCCTGGGCGGGGAGGACCTCCCGGGCGATCTGGACCACCCGCTCCGGGTCCACGTCGCCGGCCACGCACAGGACCATATTGGCCGGATTATAGAAGGCCTTGTGGCAGGCGTAGAGGGTATCGGCGGTAATGTGGGAGATGGACTCCCGGCTGCCCGCCACCGAGACCCGGATGGGGTTGTGCTCATAGAGGGCCTGGAGCAGATTCATAAAGACCTGCCAGGAGGGGTCGTCCTCGATCATCTGGATCTCCTGGCCGATGATGCCCTGCTCTTTGGCCACACTCTCCTGGGTGAACCAGGGTACCGAGACGAAGGAGAGGAGGATCTTCAGGTTCTCCTCGAACTTCTCGGTGCTCTCAAAGTAGTAGCCGGTGATGGCCGAGCTGGTGAAGGCGTTGGGGGAGGCGCCGTTGGCGGCCAGATCCTGGAGGGCGTTGCCGTCCTGGGTGTCGAACATCTTGTGCTCCAGGAAGTGGGCCACCCCGGCGGGGGTATCCTGCCAAGCGCCGTCGAGCTGGAAACGCATGTCCATGCCGCCGTAGTTGGTGGCGAAAAAGGCGTAGCTCTTCTGGAACCCGGGGCGGGGGTTGACGAAGATGGTCAGGCCGTTGTCCAGTTCCTCCCGCCAGAGAGTCTCGCCCAGGCGGGGATACTTCTGCTGCTGCATATCGTTAAGCCTCCTTGCCTTTGAGGAAATAGACGGTGTCCAGGGCCAGCTTTTGGGCGGCCTGCACCACTTGCTCCCGGGTGACCGCTTCCACCCGGGCGGCCAGGTCCTCGGGGGACTCGCTCAGGCCGGCCACCGCCTGGCCCAGCCAGAAGTCCTCCAGGCGGGACTGGGCGTCGGCCGAGGAGCGCAGGGCGCTGACCACCGAGCGCCGGGCCCCCTCGAGCTCCCAGTCCTCGAACTGCCCGGCCTTGCAGGCCTCCAGCTGGGCCAGGATCTCGGCCCGGGCGGCCTCCACTTTGTCGAAGTCCACGCCGGAGGACACCACCATCACATCTTTATAGTGCATCAGGCCGGAGCTGGCATAGTAGCACAGGGAGAGCTTTTCCCGCACGTTCAGGAAGAGCTTGGAGGTGGTGGTGCCGCCAAAGACGGCGTTGAGCAGGAGCAGGGCGGGATAGGCGCCGTCCCAGGCCTGAATGCCGGTGCGCAGCCCCATGGTCAGCTTGCCCTGGGTCACGTCCAGGGATTCCACCACCTCCCGGGGGCTGGCGGGGGCGGCGTGGGGGCGGGAACGGCCGGGGAAGGTCCGCGCCCCCCCCTGGGGGAGCTTAGCCAGGGCGGCGCGGAGGGCGCCGGCCGCCCGCTCGGGCGCGGCGGAGCCGCAGTAGTAGAGCTCCATGGGGGCGGTGGACAGGAGGGCCTGATACCGCTCCCACAGGGTCTCGGGGGTGAGGGCGGCGGCGTGGGCCTCGTCCCCCAGCCGGTCCACTCCAAAGGGCTCCCCGGCGCACATCTCCTCCTTGAGGCGCTTGACGGCGTAGCTGCGCTTGTCGTTGATCTGGGCGCGAATGCGGTCGATGAGGTTGCTCCGCTCCCCGGCGGTGTAGTCGGGGCAGAAGGTGCCCGCCTCGGTGTAGGGCTCCAGCAGGAGTTCCCCCAGCAGCTGGGCGGCCCGCTCCAGGATGGGCGAGCCGTCCAACGTGTAGGCGTCGTCCAGGAAGCTGCCCAGGAAGCCCACGCACTGGGTCTC
>CALXCU010000147.1 GCA_944386885.1 uncultured Oscillospiraceae bacterium
CGATGATCTTGATGGAGTTCTTGTTGGCGCCCACGGTGCCGTCGCCGCCCAGGCCCCAGAACTTGCACTCGATGGTGCCTTCTGCGGCGGTGTTGGGGGCCGCTTCCTCGTTCAGGGAGCTCATGGTCACATCGTCCACAATGCCGATGGTGAACTGACGCTTGGCCTGGGCCTTCTGCAGCTCCTCATAGACGGCAAAGACGCTGCTGGGCGGGGTGTCCTTGGAGCCCAGGCCGTAGCGGCCGCCGATGACGGTGCGGTCGGTGATGCCGGCGTCAGCCAGAGCGGTGACCACGTCCATGTAAAGGGGCTCGCCCTGAGCGCCGGGCTCCTTCGTCCGGTCGAGGACGGCGATCTTCTTGGCGGTCTCGGGGATGGCGGCCAGGAGCTTGTCGGCCCGGAAGGGACGGTACAGGCGGACCTTCACCAGGCCCACCTTCTCGCCATGGGCGTTGAGGTAGTCGATGACTTCCTCGGCCACGTCGCAGATGGAACCCATGGCGATGATAACCCGGTCGGCATCGGGCGCGCCGTAGTAGTTGAAGAGCTGGTAGTTGGTGCCCAGCTTCTCGTTGACCTTGGCCATGTACTCCTCCACGATGCCGGGCACCGCCTCGTAGTACTTGTTGCTGGCCTCACGGTGCTGGAAGAACACGTCGCCGTTCTCGTGGGAACCGCGCATCACGGGCCGCTCCGGGTTGAGGGCGCGCTTGCGGAAGGCCTCCACAGCGTCCATGTCCACCATTTCCTTCAGGTCGTCGTAATCCCAGATGGCGACCTTCTGGATCTCGTGGGAGGTACGGAAGCCGTCGAAGAAGTTGATGAAGGGCACCCGGGACTTAATGGTGGCCAGGTGGGCCACGGCGCCCAGGTCCATGACCTCCTGCACGTTGCCCTCGGCCAGCATGGCGAAGCCAGTCTGGCGGCAGGCCATCACGTCGGAGTGGTCGCCGAAAATGTTCAGCGCATGGCTGGCCACAGTGCGGGCGGAGACGTGGAACACGCAGGGAAGCAGCTCGCCGGCGATCTTGTACATGTTGGGGATCATCAGCAGCAGGCCCTGAGAGGCGGTATAGGTGGTGGTCAGCGCGCCCGCGGCCAGGGAGCCGTGGACCGTACCGGCGGCGCCAGCCTCAGACTCCATCTCCACGACCTTGACGGTAGTGCCGAAGATGTTCTTCCGGCCCGCCGCCGCCCACTGGTCTACATTGTCGGCCATAGGGCTGGAGGGGGTGATGGGGTAGATTCCCGCGACTTCGGTAAAAGCGTAGGATACATGGGCGGCCGCTGTGTTGCCGTCCATCGTTTTCAGCTTACGAGCCATAAACGATTCCTCCTTGTGTGGTTTTCCTTTCAGCAGCAGTCTTATTCTAACACCATCCTCCGTTTTTGTAAATCGCCTGTTCCAATTTCTGATTAAAAAATCGCGATTATAAATTTCTATAAGCATTCTATTTTTCTATACTGGCCGTTCTAAGTTGTGGTAGAGGTGAAAATACCTCCGCTTGCGCGGACACCGAGAGTCCGGATGTCCCCCAAGCAGGAACGCTCCGAGCCATTTATCCTCTCTACCCTCGGCCCAGAGGATATGCTCACAGCTTATTGGCACGAATCTGTGTCCATGGTATCATTTATTTATTAAATCATTCCCTCTGAGCATCCGCTGAGAGATAAGGAGGCCTCCTTCCAGATGAAAAAACGTGTGTTCTTCATGCTGCTGACCTGTGCGCTGACACTGTCCCTCATGCCCACCGCCCGGGCGGCCGGCAGCCCGCCCGCAAGCTACACCAGCTCCACCGGCATCAAACTGGCCGTCCGGGAGATCCCCTACTCCGGCATCGGCGACGGCGTGTATCAGGACCTGTCCGGCATGGTGGGCAGCAGCGAGACCCTCACCGACGCGGAGGGCAATGTGCTGTGCATCCTGGATGGGGAGACCATCGACCGGACCGGCGGCTTCATGTTCGGCCTGGCCCCTGCCGAGATCTTTGACCCCAACACCGGCGAGGAGGGGTACGGCTACATCAACAAATATGGCGAGGTGGTGGTGGAGCCCAAGTATGAGTATGTCTCTGGCTTTACCGAGTCCGGCCTGGCCCGGGTGCAGAATACCGGCTACAAGTACGGCTACATTGACTCCACCGGCAGGGAAGTCATCCCCTGCCAGTACAACGCCGCCTCCAGCTTCAGTGGCGGCTACGCCATCGTGCGGGAGTGGCCGGACAACTTCACCCAGGCCCTGAAGGTCATCGACACCACCGGCAAGACGGTGTGGGAGTCCCCCACGGTCACCACTTCCGACGGCTTTAACACCTATGTCACGCCTATCTACGACTTCAACGGCTGGCAGAGCCAGGAGTTTGTGGATGGGGAGATCCCCCTCACCTCCCGCGATCCCGATACCGGCGCCTACTACCCTGTTCTGCTGGATGTGGCCACCGGCCAGATCCGGGAGGTGCCCGCCCTGTCCTATGAGGACAGCGACAGAGAGCCCACCTACCTGGGCCGCGACCGGTTCCGCTATGTGAAAAATGACCATGCCGCCATCCTGGACCTGGAGGGCAACGTGATCATCCCCTACGGCAGCATTTTCAACGACTACTGCTTCTGGGGCTTTGTGGAGACCGACGCGGGGATCGCCGACCTGGACGGCAACCTGGTCATCCCCGTGGGGTCCGGGGAGAATGCCTGGCAGAGCGTCACCCTGCTGGAGGACGGCCGGATGACCGGCCAGTGGCCCGGCGTCTACAAGCTCTTTGAGATCGCCCTGGATGACGGCTCCGCCCCTGCGGACCCGGAGCCCCAGCCCAACGTCCCCTCCTCCTGGGCGGCAGAGCAGGTGAACGCGGCCATCGCCGCAGGCATCGTGCCCGAGAGTCTCCAGAGCAAGTACACCCAGGCCGCTACCAGGGCGGAGTTCTGCGCTCTGGCGGTGGAGCTGTATGAGACCGTCACCGGCACGGAAATCGCGGAGCGGGCCGCCTTCTCCGACACTACCGACGTCAATGTTCAGAAGATGGCCGGCCTGGGCGTGGTCAGCGGCGTGGGAAACGGCGCCTTTGATCCCAGCGGCACCCTGACCCGGGAGCAGGCCGCCGCCATTTTGACCCGGCTGGCCGAGGTCATGGGGCGCCCCCTTGCCCAGTCCTCTCCCACGTTTTCCGACAATGCCGCCATCTCCTCTTGGGCTGCCGGCGCGGTGGGCCAGGTCCAGGCCGCCGGCATCATGAGCGGCACCGGCAGCAACAACTTCACTCCCCAGGGGAGCTACACCCGGGAGCAGTCTATTCTCACCCTCCTGCGCCTGTATCAAATGGCGAAATAAACCTCCGGCATCCCGCCTTCTTGGCAGCCGCCCTTTCTCCGTGGTATACTGATATCACATGGTGAAAGGGCGGCGATATTTATGTTTTGCAAAGTCCACTCCCTGGGCCTCCACGGCGTCACTGGGTATGAGGTTGCCGCCGAGTGCGATCTGTCCAACGGCCTGCCCGCCTTTGACGTGGTGGGTCTGCCCGATGCGGCGGTGAAGGAGGCCCGCAACCGGGTACGCTCGGCGGCCCGGAACTGCGGCTTCTCCTTTCCCGTGTCCCGGATCACCGTGAACCTAGCCCCTGCCGACCGGCGGAAGGCGGGCACGGTCTATGACCTGCCCATGCTGGTGGGCATCCTGGCCGCCGGAGGGCAGCTGCCCCAGCCGGAGGAGAGCGCCGCCTTTGTGGGCGAGCTCTCCCTGTCCGGGGCCCTGCGCCCGGTGGCGGGAATGCTGCCCATGGCCCTGGCTGCCCGGCGGGCGGGGCTGACCACCCTGTATGTCCCCGCCGATTCCGCCGCCGAGGCCACCCTGGCCGGGGGACTGACGGTCTACGGCGTGGAGCGGGTGGAGGCGCTGGTGGCCCACCTGCGAGGGGAGGCCCCTCTGATCCCCGTCCCGCCCTGGGTCCCGGACCCGGCGGGGGAGAAGGGGCTGGATTTTGCCGACGTAAAGGGCCAGGATCAGGCCAAGCGGGCCCTGGAGATTGCCGCGGCAGGGGGACATAACCTGGCCATGATCGGCCCGCCCGGCTCCGGCAAGTCCATGCTGGCCAAGCGCCTTCCCTCCATTCTCCCAGATCTGAGCCGCCGGGAGGCCTTAGAGTGCACCGAGATCCACTCGGTGATGGGCCTCACCTCCCGGGAGCGGCCCATGGTCTTCCAGCGGCCCTTCCGCGCCCCCCACCACTCCATCTCGGCCACCGGCATGGCCGGGGGCGGCTCCCCGGTGCCCAAGCCGGGGGAGATTTCCCTGGCCCACAACGGGGTGCTCTTTCTGGACGAACTGCCCGAGTTCCACAAGGATGTACTGGAGGCCCTGCGCCAGCCCCTGGAGGAGGGCCGGGTCCAGATCGCCCGGGCGGCGGCCAGTGAGACGTTCCCCGCCCGGTTTATGCTCCTGTGCGCCATGAACCCCTGTAAGTGCGGCTGGTATGGCCACCCCTCCCACCGCTGCCGGTGCACCGAGCAGGAGGTGCGCAAGTATCTGGGCAAGCTCTCCGGGCCCCTGCTGGACCGGATCGACCTGTATGTGGAGGTCCCCGCCCTGGAGTTTGAGGAGCTCGCCCGCAAGCCCCGGGGGGAGTCCTCCGCCCAGATCAAAGAGCGGGTGAACGCCGCCCGGGCGGTGCAGGCCGCCCGCTTTGGTCCCGGCGGGCCCGCCTGCAACGCCCATATGGACGCCCGGGCGGTGCAGCAGTACTGCCCCCTGGACGAAGGGTGCCAAGAGGTCATGAGGGGGGCCTTTGAGCGCCTGGGCCTCACCGCCCGCAGTTATGACCGTATCTTGCGGGTGGCCCGCACCATCGCCGACTTAGATGGGGCGGAGCACATCCAGATCCCCCACCTGGCCGAGGCCATCCAGTACCGGGAGAGCCCCTATTTCCGGTGCTGACTTTTGGTTGACAAGGGGCGCAGGCGGTGGGTATACTGTTACAATCCATACGTTTGAGAGGAGCTGCCCTATGACCCGAGACCAGATGAAACACAGCGGCTACCTGCGGATTTTTGCCTCCTATTACCGCCCCCATTGGAAGCTCTTTGCCCTGGACATGGTTTGCGCCCTCTGCATTTGCCTGGTGGACCTGGCCTTCCCGGTAGTCTCCCGCTACTCCATGCAGGAGCTCCTGCCCGGCAGGCGCTTTTCCGCCTTCTTCGCCGTGATGGCCGCTCTGTTGGCGGCCTATGTGCTCAAGGGAGTATTCTACTATATCGTCACCTTCTGGGGGCACCTCCTGGGGGTGCGGATGGAGGCCGATATCCGCCGGGACCTCTTTACCCATATGCAGGAGCTCTCCTTTTCTTTTTACGACAAAAACCGCACCGGGCAGCTCATGAGCCGGGTTACCGGCGACCTCTTTGAGATTACGGAGCTGGCGCACCACGGCCCGGAGGACCTGTTTATCTCCTCGGTGACCATCCTGGGGGCCTTTGGCATCATGCTCACCATCCAGTGGCAGCTGGCCCTAGTGCTCTTCGCGGTAATCCCCCTCTTTCTTCTCTTCACCGCCCTGAGCCGTAAGCGCATGATGCACGCCTCCACCGAGGTCAAAGCCAAGCTGGCCGGTATCAACGGGGAGGTGGAGTCCTCCCTCTCGGGGATGCGCACCGCTAAGGCTTTCGCCAATGAGGCCGCCGAGCGGGACAAGTTTGACGCCGCCAACGACCAATTCCGGGGAGCCAAGCGGGGCTATTACCGGGCTATGGCCTTCTACCAGTCGGGGATGGAGTTTTTCATGGGGGTGCTCTCGGTGCTGGTCATCGCCTTCGGCGGCGCTCTCATTCTGTGGGGAGAGATGGACTTCATCGACCTGACCACCTTCGCCCTGTATGTCACCACCTTTATTACCCCCATCCGGAAGCTCTCCGCCTTTGTGGAGCAGTTTATGCAGGGCATGGCCGGCTTTAAGCGCTTTGTGGAGCTCATGCGCCTGGAGCCTGAGATCCAGGACGCCCCCGATGCCCGGGACTTGTCCGGTGTAGAGGGGGACATTCAGGTGGACGACGTGACGTTCCGCTATGACGCGGATCACGAGCCGGTGCTCCGGCATGTCTCCCTGCACATCCGCCCCGGGGAGACGGTGGCGGTGGTGGGGCCCTCCGGCGGGGGCAAGTCCACCCTTTGTCAGCTCATCCCCCGGTTCTACGACGTGACAGAGGGCCGCATCCTCCTGGACGGGCAGGACGTGCGGGGCCTGACGCAGCACACGCTTCGGGAACACATCGGCATTGTGCAGCAGGACGTGTTTCTTTTCCCGGGGAGTATCTATGACAACATCCGCTACGGCCGCCCCGACGCCACCGAGGCCGAGGTGGTGGCCGCCGCCAAGCGGGCGGAGATCTATGACGACATTCTGGCCATGCCCCAGGGCTTCCAGACTCAGGTGGGGGAGCGGGGCGTGATGCTCTCCGGCGGGCAGAAGCAGCGGGTGTCCATCGCCCGCATCTTCCTGAAGGATCCGCCCATCCTCATCCTGGACGAGGCCACCTCCGCCCTGGACAGCGTCACCGAGCACCACATCCAGGCGGCCTTCGATGAGCTGGCCAAGGGCCGCACGACTCTCATCATCGCCCACCGGCTCTCCACCATCCGCTCGGCCAGCCGGATCGTGGTCATCGACGGCTGCGGCATCGCCGAGGAGGGCACCCACGCGGAGCTGATGGCCAAGGGCGGCGCCTACGCCCGCCTCTGCCGGGCCCAGGAAGGCCAGTAAATCGTTTCCCAGAAACCGAGGGGAGGACTATGGACTACAACGCGGGAAAATTTGATATTGCCGTCATCGGCGCGGGCCACGCGGGCATTGAGGCCGCCCTGGCCGCCGCACGGCTGGGGCTGAAGACGGTGTGCTTTACGGTGAACCTGGACGCGGTGGGGAACATGCCCTGCAACCCCTCCATCGGCGGCACCGGCAAGGGCCACCTGGTCCGGGAGCTGGACGCCCTGGGGGGGGAGATGGCCCGGTGCGCCGACCGGGCCTGCATCCAGTATCGGGTGCTCAACAAGGGTAAGGGGCCGGCGGTCTGGTCTCTGCGGGCCCAGGCCGACCGGCGGGAGTACCAGAAGCTCATGAAGCACACCCTGGAGCGGCAGGAGAACCTCTGGGTCAAGCAGGGAGAGGTCACCGATCTCTATGCCCAAGGCGGGGCG
Organism: uncultured Oscillospiraceae bacterium; assembly: GCA_944386885.1. Classification (GTDB taxonomy): domain Bacteria; phylum Bacillota; class Clostridia; order Oscillospirales; family Oscillospiraceae; genus Pseudoflavonifractor_A. Next base: position 7,181 of record CALXCU010000147.1, read on the forward strand.
GTCACCGCACTGCGCACCGCCACCGGCGGAGTATATCAGGTCAGGGCGGTGGTGGTGGCCACCGGCACCCACCTGGGGGGGCGGACCATCGTGGGAGAGCTTCAGCGGGACGCAGGTCCCGACGGCCTCTCCGCCGCCCTCTCCCTCACTGGGAGCCTGCAGGGCCTGGGCCTCACCCTGCGGCGGTTCAAGACGGGCACGCCCCCCCGGATCAATGCCCGCAGCGTGGACTTCTCCAAGATGGAGCTCCAGGAGGGGGACGAGACCCCGGTGCCCTTCTCCTTTGAGACGGCGCAGCCCCCGAAAAACCGGGCGGTGTGTTACCTCACTTACACCAACGCGCGCACCCACGCCGTCATCCGGGCCAATCTGGACCGCTCCCCCCTCTTCTCCGGGGCCATTGAGGGCATCGGCCCCCGGTACTGCCCCTCTATTGAGGACAAAGTGGTCCGCTTCCCCGACAAGGAGCGCCACCAGCTCTTTGTGGAGCCCATGGGACTGGACACCGAGGAGCTCTATCTCCAGGGTTTTTCCTCCTCCCTCCCGGAGGACGTGCAGATGGAGATGCTCCACACCATTCCCGGCCTGGAGCGGGCCGAGATGACCCGCTGCGCCTACGCCATCGAGTACGACTGCGTGGACCCCACTGAGCTGCTGCCCACTTTGGAGCACAAGCGGGTGAAAGGACTCTACGGCGCGGGGCAGTTCAACGGCTCCTCCGGATATGAGGAGGCCGCCGTCCAGGGTTTTGTGGCCGGAGTGAACGCCGCGCTGAAGCTCCTGGGCCGCCCGCCCATGGTCATCAGCCGGGACCAGGGGTACATCGGTGTGCTCATCGACGATCTGGTCACCAAGGGCACCAACGAGCCCTACCGCATGATGACCTCCCGCACCGAGTACCGCCTGCTCTGCCGGCAGGACAACGCCGACCAGCGCCTGTGCCCCGTGGGCCACACGGTGGGCCTGGTAAGTGACGAACGCTACCGCCGGGTGCTGGACAAGTACGCCGCCGTAGAGCGGGAGTGCCGCCGCCTGGAGCACGCGGGGGCGGCCCCCTCGCCGGAGCTGGACGCCATGCTCGCCGCCCATGGAGAGCCCGGCGTCCCCAACGGCGCCCGCCTGGCCGACCTGCTCCGCCGCCCCCGGGTGAGCTACGCCGACCTGGCCCCCTTTGACCCGGGGCGGCCCGCTCTCCCTGCCGCCGTAGCGGAGGAGGTAGAGATCTCCATCAAATACCAGGGTTACATCGACAAGCAGCTCCGGCAGGTGGAGGAGATGCGCAAGCTGGAGGGCAGGCCCCTGCCGCCCGACCTGGATTATGAACACATGGAGGGCCTGCGGCTGGAGGCCCGGCAGAAGCTCAGCCGTATCCGCCCCTTGAATTTGGGCCAGGCCGGACGGATCTCCGGCGTGAGCCCCGCCGACCTGGCGGTGCTCATGGTGGCCCTGGGGCGCTAAGGCAGCCCCACGGCAGAAAGGACGGACTATGCGACCCATCAACCTGGGCACCCCGGCGGTGAACACCTATCTCTTCCCCACCCTGGCGGGCTATCTGCTGGTGGATACCGGCTATTCCGGCGGAGAGAGCGCCTTTTTCCGCCGGTTGAGCCGGAAAAAAATTGACCTGAACGAATTGCAGTGGGTTTTTCTCACCCACGCCCATGACGACCACGCGGGCTTTCTCAATGAGGTGCTGCTGCGCACCCGGGCCCGGGTGCTCCTCCACCCCCTGGCCGCGGAACGGCTGCGCCGGGGGAAGAACCCGGACATCGGCGGCCCGCCCAACGGCCGCGCCGCCCTGGCCTGCAAGGCTCTGAAGCTGGCCGGGCGGGGAAAGCACACCTTTCCGCCCCTCCCCCGGGAGCTGGAAAACCGCCTCATCCCCCTGGAGGGGCAGCGCCGCCGGGAGCTGGAGTCCAATCTGGGAGTGCGCTTCCTGGACACGCCGGGCCACACCGCCGACTCCGTCTCCCTGCTCACCGAGGACGGCACCTGCTTCTGCGGGGATGCGGTCATGTCCGGGCCCTTGGCCCGGCGGCATGTGACCATCTGGGTGGAGGACCCCGCCGCCTACCGGGCCTCCTGGCAGACCCTTCTGGCCGCCGCGCCCCGGATGCTCTACCCCGGACATGGCGGTCCCATCGCCCCGGCAGCTCTCCAGAGGGACCTGCTGCGCCTGCGCCTGGAGGAGCGGCCGTGAGCGCGGTGGACCTGAGCCGCCCCATTGTCCCGGGCATGCCCGTCTGGCCGGGGGATCCGGCGGTGGAGGCCGCCCCCGCCTGCACAGTGGAGGGGGACGGCTGCTCCGTCACCCGGGTCACCCTGGGCACCCACACGGGAACCCACCTGGATGCCCCCGCCCACCTTGTTTCCGGGGGGAGGGCTCTGGACACACTGCCGCCGGAGGCCTTTTTCGGCACGGCGGCAGTGGTGCGGGGATTCCCCAGCCTGGATGCGCTGGAGGCGCTCTCCGGAGTCGATTTCCTGCTCTTTTCCACCGGATGGGCCTCTCAATGGGGAAAACCGGGCTATTTTTACCGCTATCCTGTACCCACACCGGCCCTGTTGGAGCAAATCATCCACATGGGAGTCCGGGGCCTGGGGATGGACACCCCCTCGCCCGATCCGCCGGACTCCCTGGAGCACCACCGGCTCCTGCTGGGGGCGGGGCTGGTGGTGGTGGAAAACCTGTGCAATTTGTGCAAACTGGAGGGGCGGCGGGTCTGGTTTGCCGCCCTGCCCCTGCCCCTGGCCGGGGCGGACGGGGCCCCGGTGCGGGCCATTGCCCTGCCTCTGGAGGAGGAAGACGCATGAAGGAAAAACTGGTTCTGGGCCTCTCGGGCGGAGTGGACTCCGCCGTTGCCGCCCGGATTCTGATGGAACGGTACGACGTGACCTGCCTGTGGCTGGACATCGGCCTGGGGGGCGGGGAGGACGCCGCCGCCGTGGCCCATGGCCTGGGCCTCCCCTTTGAGACGGCGGATATCCGTTCCCAGCTGGAGGAACAAGTCTGCGCCCCCTTTGCCGCTGGATACCTGGCCGGGCGCACCCCGCTGCCCTGCGCCCAGTGCAACCCCACGGTCAAGTTTCCCGCTCTGCTGGCTCTGGCCGGCCGGATTGGGGCGGCCTATGTGGCCACCGGGCACTACGCCCGCCGGGGGACGGGACCGGACGGGCGGGCCCTGCTCTTAAAGGGCCGGACCTCCAATGACCAGTCCTATATGCTCGCCCGGCTGCCCCAGGATATCCTGCGCCGGACCGTCTTTCCCCTCGGGGAGCTCTCCAAGGACCAGGTCCGGGCCCTGGCCGGGGAGGCGGGGCTCCCGGTGGCCGAAAAGCCCGACTCCATGGAGATCTGCTTCATCCCCGACGGGGACTACGCCGCCTGGCTGGACCGGCGGGGGGGGACCCCGCCGCCGGGCAATTTCGTGGACCAGGAGGGCCGCATTATGGGCAAGCACAAAGGCTACCACCACTACACCCTGGGCCAGCGGCGGGGGCTTGGGGTTTCCGGGCCCCACCGCTACTTCGTCTCCGCCATTCGGCCCGAGACCAACGAGGTGGTCCTCTCCGACGGCAGCGATCTCTACACCGACTTTGCCCGGTGCGGCGATTTGAACTGGGTGGCCCTGCCCGGCCTGGCGGAGGAGCGCCCCTGTACGGTGCGCCTGCGCCACTCCCGCACCGAGACCCCCGCCCTCATCCGGCCCCAGGGGAAGTTGGTGGAGATCCACACCCGGGCCCCCGCCCGGGCCCCCACGCCGGGGCAGCTGGCCGTTTTTTACGACGGGGAGAGCGTGCTGGGCAGCGGGTGGATCGTATAGTAATTATAGAGTAAAATGTAATACAGGATTTTTAAAACCCAGAGGGGAAAGACGTCTTTCCCCTCTGGGTTTTTACTAATTTACTAGTTCGCTGGAAATTTATAAGGACCGGAGCTAACGTCGTCTGTGGAAACCACAATAGTATCTTCGCTTCTCTGCGAATGTACAGTAAATACAATATCCCAATAGCCATCCTCGTCAATATCCGCTTTCGGATACTCTTCACTGACAGTACTGAAATCAAATACTAACAGAGTAGCATACAGTGTTTCACCTGGTCGAACTATATTTGTGTCTTTTTCAATCGCCCATCCATTTTCTTCCATATCTTTGGCATATTGAGCCTTATCCACTCCTACAAAAGATGGAATCTCAATTGATTCATATGTTCCGTCCCTTTTTACCCCCACAATTTCTGCGGTGATCCTTACAATGCTGTCTCCACTGTTTGATACTTGAAACTTTTCGCCATCATATATAATCGTTACATTATCAATTATAATATATCCGCCTGTATCAAACACATCTCCGGGCTCTATAAGATGTTCCTCTATAATATCAATATCTGAATTTTTATCTGTTCTTTTCGCACTTCGATAACTTGTGAAGAATTGAATAGTCAGAAGGAAAATAAAAATGACAATCCAGATTCCTAGTCCTTTAGTTTTCTTTCTGTTTATATTATCTCGGTTATTCAAAGTTTTACTCCGCCCCATTTCCTCCCTTTTTAATCCAGCTAGATTAAAAAAATAAATCTGCGTTATTTTCATTTTATATACTAGGAAAGTTCTTCCCGCAACGTTCCATTCAGATACCGGCGGACCAAGTCAAAGGCGTTGTGGGCCGAGGCGGTGCGCACCCGCTCCCGGCTGGTCCCGGCGTGGAGCTCCCGTACCCAGGTCCCATCCGGGGCGGCCAGGGCCACATACACCAGCCCCACCGGGTTGC
>CALXCU010000148.1 GCA_944386885.1 uncultured Oscillospiraceae bacterium
GCAAGGAGGGCCACGAGTACGGCATGCTCTACGACTACCTGGACTTCGTCACCAGCCTGGTCTGGAAGAAGGAGCCGCCGGCCGAGATCGACCTGAAGGCCGCCAAGGCCGTGCTGGACGAAGACCACTTCGGCCTGAAAAAGACCAAGGGCCGCATCCTCCAGCAGATTGCCGTCATGGCTCTGAACAAGAAGCAGTCCGGCTCCATCCTCCTCTTTGTGGGCGCCCCGGGCACCGGCAAGACCAGCATCGGTCAGAGCATCGCCAAGGCCCTGGGCCGCAAGTACGTGCGGGTCAGCCTGGGCGGCGTCCGGGACGAGGCGGAGATTCGCGGCCACCGGCGCACCTACATCGGCGCCATGCCCGGCCGCATCATGGAGGGCATCAAGCGCAGCGGGGCCTCCAAGCCGGTGGTGGTGCTGGACGAGGTGGACAAGCTGGTACGGGACTACGGCGGCGACCCCTCCAGCGCCCTGTTGGAGGTGCTGGACCCGGAGCAGAACGCCACCTTCACCGACCACTACATGAACGTACCCTATGACCTGTCCGATGTGCTGTTCGTCTGCACCGCCAACACCATCGACACCATCCCCGGCCCCCTGCTGGACCGGATGGAGGTCATCTCCTTCCCGGGCTACTCCGCCCTGGAGAAGTTCCAGATTGCCAGGCGGCACCTGCTGCCCAAGGCCATGGAGAAGGCCGGCATCAAAGCGGAGCAGCTGGCCGTCAGCGATGACGCCCTCCGGGCCGTCATCTCCGACTACACTATGGAGGCCGGCGTCCGGGGCCTGAAGAACCGGCTGGACACCCTGTGCCGCGCGGCGGCGGTGAAAATTGTCAGCGGTGAGGCGGAACAGGTGTCCGTGGAGCCTCAGGATCTGCGGGAGATGCTGGAGGCCGCCCCCATCCGCCATGACCGCGTGCTGGAGGCCAAGGCCCCTGGCATCGTGACCGGGCTGGCCTGGACCCAGGCGGGCGGCGAGATCTTGTTCATTGAATCCCTGCTTACCAGGGGCAATGGCAAGACCGTCATCACCGGCCAGCTGGGCGATGTGATGAAGGAGTCCGTACAGATTGCTGTGAGTCTGGTAAAGTCCATGTTCCCGGACAAGGCGGAGCGGTTTGAAACGAACGACCTCCACGTTCATGTCCCGGCGGGGGCGGTGCCCAAGGACGGCCCGTCGGCGGGCATCACCCTGACTACCGCTCTGGCCTCCCTGGTGACGGGGACGCCGGTGAGCGCAGAGTACGCCATGACCGGCGAGGTCTCCCTGCGGGGCGTGGTCATGCCCATCGGCGGGCTGCCGGAGAAGCTGATGGCCGCCCAGCGGGCGGGAGTGAAGAAGGTCTTCATTCCGGAGGAAAATGTGGACGACCTACTGGATGTGGCCGAGGAGGTCAAGCAGGCCCTGGAGATCATCCCCGTCCACTATGTGTCGGAGGTGCTGGAGCGGGTGGGCATCCTGCAGCCCGCGTCCATGGCCGCCTGACCGTCCTTTACCGGCATTGTCCATATTCAAACGTGAAGAAGCTGCTGATTCGGGCGGCAAAAAAGCGCGAGGAGCACCTGTCCTGCGGCGGGTGCTCCTCGCGCTTGCGTAATTTCTCAGCCAAAAGTGGAACCGTGCGGCAGTGCCTCAGCCCGCAGGCTAGGTCTTCCTTCACGGCCGCCTTGGGCATGCCGGCTGGACTTGGGAACGATCATAGCTCCGCGCTAGGTGTTCCAGCGCAGGGACACCGCCAATATCGGGTAGGTAACCATATAGAATAGAATCCTCGCATTTCGCTGTTGTAAAGGTATTTAGAACAAATCGAATGAATTTCGCCCAAAACCACCGTTATCCAACCATCAGACCGGTTCCGTCCCGCGCTTGGGGGGCAGGAGCAGTCCGACGATCAGTCCAGCCAGGGCGGGGAGCACCCATCCCAGTCCCAGGCTGGCCAAGGGGATGAAGGAGAGCCCGTCGGAGAAGGTAAGGCGCTCCAGTTCCAGCAAAAAGCTGGCCACGCCGGTAAAGAGGACGGTGACGGGGTAGACCCGGGGCCGTTTGACCAGGAAGCGGTGAAGGAAGGAGAGCAGAATGAGGACGATGGCCACCGGGTAGATGATGTTGAGCACCGGCAGGGAGAAGGTGAGGATCTGGCTCAGGCCCACGTTGGCGATCAGGAAGCTCACCAGGACGAAGAGCACCGCCCACCGCCGGTAGTTCAGAACGGGGAACGTCTGGGAGAAAAACTCCGCGCAGGAGCTGACCAATCCCACGCATACGTTGAAGCAGGCGATGAGGAAAATGGCGGCCAGGAGCAGGCTTCCCACCGGGCCAAAGAGGGCGGCTACCAGATTGGTCAGAGCCTGGGTCCCATCAGAGGGGTTGGGGAATGCCCCGGCGGAGAGGGCGCCGATGTGAGCCAGCATGGCGTAGATGAGAAAGAGGAGCACCCCGGCAATTACGCCGGAGCGGATGGTGGCGCGGACGACGGAGCGGTCCTCCCGGAGCCCGCGGGCCCGGATATTCAGGCTGATGATGATGCCGAAAGCCAGGGCGGCGATGGTATCCATAGTCTGGTAACCCTGCAAAAAGCCCTGGGTGGCGGCCTTCACAGGGGTGTCATAGGCGGGGGCGGGGGAGCCGTAGCCGTTCAGGGGGTGGATCAGGCAGGCAATAAAGGTCACCAGGATGAGGGCGATGAGAATGGGGCACATGATTTTGCCCAGACGGTCGGTGAGCTTCTCCGGCCGGAGCGCCACCAGCAGGGCCAGCGCGAAAAAGACCAGCAGAAAAATCAGCTGATACAGGGCCAGCGGGGCATCTGCCCCCGCAAAGGGGGGGATGGCCATCTCAAAAGAGGTAGTGGCGGTCCGGGGGATGGCCAGACAGGGACCGATGGCCAGATAGGCTACCACCGTGAAGAGCCGGGAGAATCGGGGGTGGACCCGATCCCCCAGGGTGGAGAGCCCCCCTGTCCGGGCCACAGCGATAACCCCCAGCACCGGCAGGCCCACGGCGCTGACGGTCAGGCCCAATACGGCGAACCAGGTCATAGAACCCGCCTGGGCGGCAATGCCCGGCGGGAAAATCAGATTCCCCGCGCCAAAGAACATGGAGAAGAGGGTGAAGCCTACCAGGAGAAGATCCCGTTTGCTCAGACGTTCCATGCTTGATCCAACCTTTCCGCAGGTCCCGCGCCGTCCGGGCCCCTGTGCTTACAGACAGTATACGGCATTTTGCCCCAAAAGTAAACGGCTGTTCGGAAAGAAGGGCCGATCGCCGGGCACAAAAAAAGGACCTGCGCCGTGCACAGGTCCCTCTTTTGCTTGCTGGAATTAGCCCTGGGAAATCGCGCCCACGGGGCAGGTGTCGGCGCAGGAGCCGCAGTCGATGCAGGAACCGGCGTCGATCTCATAGTGCTCGTCACCCTCATGAATCGCACCCACGGGGCAGGCGCCGGCGCAGGAGCCGCAGCTCACGCAGTCGCCGCTGATCTGATATGCCATAGGGAACACCTCCAAAATTAAGCTGCTATCATTGTAACATGAATTTCGAAAAAATCAATCATAAAATCATACCAGAATGGGTATAGTACCAGATATATGACCCCCGGGCCCGGCCTGGAGGGGGACTTTTACCGCAGAAAAGGGGCGGAGTATGGGGCAGAACAGAGAATTAAAGGGCCGTTTCGGCCATGGAAAGAGGCGAGAGGAGCGCGTGGATCAAAACCGGTTTACCCAACGGGCCCAGGCGGCGCTGCGCCTGGCCCGGGAGAGCGCGGCCCAGCTGGGCCACGGCTATGTGGGCAGCGAGCATCTGCTTTTGGGGCTGGCGGGAGAGGGCCGGGGAGTGGCCGCTCAGGTGCTTGGCCAGGCGGGCCTGGACGGGGAGAGCCTTCAAACGGCGGTCGCCCAGGCGGTTGGCGTGGGGACGGCGGGGACGCCGCCGTTTCAGGGGCTCACGCCCCGGTGCAAGCATATCATCGAGCTGGCCCAGGCTGAGGCAGTCCGGCAGCGGCAGAGCTATGTGGGTACGGAGCACCTGCTCTGGGGCCTGCTGGGGGAGGAGGACGGGGTAGCCGTCCGGGTGCTCGCGGCCTGCGGCAAGGACCCGAGGCTCCTGCGGCAGGATCTGGCGGCGGCCATGGGCGGGGACCCGCCCCCCGCGTTCCACGGCCTGGGCCGGGCCCGGCCGGAGCGGGAGGGAGCGGACAGCAAGCTCTTAGAGCAGTTCACCCGAGATCTGACCCGTATGGCCGCCGGGGGCCTTCTGGACCCGGTGGTTGGCCGGGAGCGGGAGATCGACCGGGTGATTCAGATCCTCTCCCGCCGCCGGAAAAACAATCCGGCCCTGATCGGGGAGCCCGGCGTGGGCAAGACCGCCGTGGCCGAGGGCCTGGCCCGGCGGCTCGCCGCCGGGGACGTGCCCGAGGATTTGCGGGGCAAGCGCCTGCTCTCGCTGGATCTCTCGTCCATGGTGGCGGGGACCAAGTACCGGGGGGAGTTTGAAGAGCGGGTGAAAAATATCCTCTCCGAGGTGGCCCGGGCGGGGAACATCATCCTCTTCCTTGACGAGCTGCACAACATCGTGGGGGCGGGCTCGGCAGAGGGGGCCATCGACGCGGCCAACATCTTCAAGCCCGCTCTGGGCCGGGGGGAGCTCCAGGTGCTGGGGGCCACCACCACCGAGGAGTACCGGCGCTATATTGAAAAGGACGCCGCCCTGGAGCGGCGCTTCCAGCCGGTGACCATCGACGAACCCGATCCGGCGGGGGCCCTGGCGGTGCTCCAGGGCGTACGGGACCGGTACGAGGCCCATCACCGACTGCGCGTCACAGACGAGGCCCTGGAGGCGGCGGTCCAGCTCTCGACGCGCTATCTGCCCGACCGGCGGCTGCCCGACAAGGCCATCGACCTCATCGACGAGGCCTGCGCCCTGGTGCGCATGGAGCGCGCCTCCCTCCCGCCGGTGCTGCGCGCTCTGGAGGAGCGGGTGGCCCGTACCCGCCGGGAGAAGGAGGAGGCCATCCGCGGCCAGGACTTCGAACGAGCCGCCATGCTCCGGGACGCGGAGACAGACTTCCGCCGGGAGCTGGAGCGGGAGCGCACCGTGTGGCACAGCGGGCGCAACAGCGGAGCGGTCACCGGGGAGGATGTGGCGGCGGTGGTCTCCCGCTGGACCGGGATCCCGGCCGCCTCGGTCACCCAGGGGGAGCGGGAGAAGCTCCTGGCTCTGGAGGAGGAGCTCCAAAAGCGGGTGGTGGGCCAGGAGGAGGCGGTGCGCGCGGTGGCCCGGGCGGTGCGCCGGGGCCGGGTGGGACTCAAGGACCCCGGCCGCCCCGTGGGGACCTTCCTGTTCCTGGGGCCGACCGGCGTGGGAAAGACCGAGCTGTGCAAGGCCCTGGCCCAGGCGCTCTTCGGCAGCGACCAGGCCCTGCTGCGCTTTGACATGTCAGAGTATATGGAGCGCCACACCGTCTCCCGCCTCATCGGCTCGCCCCCGGGCTATGTGGGCCACGAGGAGGGGGGCCAGCTCACCGAGGCGGTGCGCCGCCGCCCCTATTCGGTCATCCTCTTCGATGAGCTGGAGAAGGCCCACGCCGACGTGTGGGGCATCCTTCTGCAAATTTTAGAGGACGGGGTGCTCACCGACGCCCAGGGCCGGCGGGCCGACTTCCGCAACGCGGTCATCGTCCTCACCTCCAATGTGGGGGCCCGGCAGATCACCGCCGGGGCTGGGCGGCTGGGCTTTTCCCTCCGGGGCCAGGGAGAGACCCGCACGGCGGAGGAGCTGCGGAAGGCGGTCAAGGGGGAGCTTAAGCGGGTTTTCCGGCCGGAGCTGCTCAACCGCCTGGACGAGATCATCGTTTTCCGCCAGCTGGAGCGGGGGGAGATCAAGGCCATCGCCCGCCGTCTCCTGGAGGAGGTGAGCGGACGCCTGTCCGCCCTGGGGGTGGGCCTGGCGGTGGAGGAGGAGGCCCTGGAGGCCCTGGCCGGGGCGGGCTTTGACCCGGACTACGGGGCCCGGCCCCTGCGCCGGGCCATCCGGGCCCAGGTGGAGGACCCGGCGGCGGAGGCCCTCCTCAGCGGGGCGCTGAGCCCGGGGGACACGGCGCGCCTGACCGCCCGGGAGGGGGTGGTGCTCCTGGAGCGCGTCCCCGCTCCCCCCGCTGTCCGGGAGGAGGCGGAAGATTCTTGACACCAGGGGGAGAGACCGATATAATAGAGCCGTCGAACGCGCAGGGTCTTGGGCGAAAGCGCCCGGGACCCTTTTTTTCCTTCCCGCATGGGCTGGAAAGGACGGATAGGAATGGAGGGATGGGCATGAGACGGCCCATAATCGGGGTAGTGCCGCTGGTGGACCCGGAGCGGGAGAGCGATTGGATGCTCCCGGGGTATTTGAAGGGCTTGGAGGCGGTGGGGGCGCTGCCCGTGATGCTGCCCCTGACGCAGGCGGCGGAGCTGCTGGACGAGATGACGGCCCTGTGCAGCGGCTTCCTCTTCCCCGGCGGACAGGACATGGACCCGGCGCTCTATGGGGAAGCGCCCATCCCCGCCTGCGGAGAGCGGGTCCAGGAGCGGGACGGCATGGAGCTGGCCCTGCTGGAGCGGGTGCTGGCGGCGGATAAGCCCCTGCTGGGCATCTGCCGGGGGCTGCAGCTGCTCAACGTGGCCCTGGGCGGAAGCCTCTACCAGGACCTGCCCAGCCAGTGGGGGGAGGCGGTGTGCCACCGGCAGGCGCCCCCCTATGACCAGCCGTCCCACCCGGTGGCGCTGACGGAGGGGCCCCTCCGGGCCCTGCTGGGCCGGGAGGAACTGGCGGTAAACAGCTGCCACCACCAGGGCATCCGGGCGCTGGCTGCCCCTCTGCGGCCCATGGCCCGGGCAGGGGACGGCCTGATCGAGGCGGTATACCACCCGGAGAAGACCTTCGTCTGGGCGGTGCAGTGGCACCCGGAGTGGCTCTATCCACACAGCGGGGCCAATGCCGCGCTCTTTCAGGCCCTGGTTTCGGCCTGCGGCGGGGCGGGTTAAGCCCCCTGCCGGGCGAAAAATCTGGAGAGAATTGGGAGGAAGCGACCATGAATATGCTCACCTACCGCACCAGCGGCATCCTGCTGCCGGTGTCGGCCCTGCCCGGCCCTTACGGCATTGGGACCCTGGGGAGAGAGGCCCGAAATTTTGTGGACTTTCTGGTCCAGGCGGGGCAGCATTACTGGCAGATTTTGCCCCTGGTCCCCCCGGGGGACGGGGATTCGCCCTACATGTCCCCCTCGTCCTTTGCGGGCAATCCCTGGTTTTTGGACCTGGAGGAGCTGGCGGAGGAGGGGCTTCTCACCGAGGAGGAGGTGGCCTCGGCCCGCTGGAGCAATCCGGACCGGGTGGACTACGGCTGGGTGCGCAAAAGCCGCCCGGACCTCTTTGAGGCGGCCTGGAAGCGGGGAGAGGCCGTCTACGGAGAGAAAGTGGACGCTTTTTTGGAAGAGGAGCGGGACTGGCTGCCCGACTTTGTCCTCTACCAGGCGGCCAAGGAGAAGTATGAGGGGGCGGCCCTGAGGGACTGGCCCGACGGGGTCCGCACCCGGGAGAGGGGGGCCATGGACGCGCTGCGGAAGGAGCTGAGGGAGCGGTGCCGGTACTATGCCTTCCTCCAGTACCTCTTCTTCCGGCAGTGGACCGCCCTGAAGGCCTACGCCAATGAGCGGAATGTGCGTATCCTGGGGGACCTGCCCATCTATGTCTCCCCCGACTCGGCGGAGGTGTGGGCTCAGCCTGCCCTCTTCCAGCTGGACGAGGACTTTGTGCCCGCCGCCGTGGCGGGGGTGCCGCCCGACGCCTTTACCGACCAGGGGCAGCACTGGGGCAACCCGCTCTACGACTGGGACTACCACAAAAAGACCGGCTTTGCCTGGTGGCGCCGCCGGGGGGCCCATATGGCCCGGCTCTACGATGCGGTGCGCATCGACCACTTCCGGGCCTTCCACACCTATTGGGCCATCCCGGCGGGGGCGGAGAGCGCCAAGGAGGGCCGCTGGGAGCCGGGACCGGGCATGGACCTGGTAAAAGCTCTGGAGGAGATCCCCGGCCTCACCCTCATTGCCGAGGACCTGGGAGACCTGGATGAGGACGTGCGGAATTTCATCGCGGAGAGCGGCCTGCCCGGGATGCGCATTCTGGTCTACGCCTTTGACCCGGTGGGGGAGAGCGCCTACCTGCCCCACAACTGCCTGCCCAACTCGGTGGCCTACACCGGCACCCACGACACGCCCACCTTTGTCCAGTGGCTCTTTGACGAGGCCAGCCCTGCCGAGCGGGAGTACGCCATGGACTACCTCTGCCTGCGGGCTGAGGAGGGGTACGGCTGGGGCGGGGTGCGGGGCGCCTGGGCCTCGCCCTCCCGGCTGGCCATTGCCCCTATGCAGGACCTGCTGGGCCTGGGCGCCGACGCCCGGATGAACGCCCCAGGGACCATGGGAACGCACAACTGGTCCTGGCGGGTGCGCCGGGAGGCCCTGAACCCCGATGTCTCCAGCCATCTGCGCCATCTGACCCGGGTGTACCGGCGCTGCCTGTAAGAACGATAAACACGCCTCGATGGATTAACCATCGGGGCGTGTTTCTTTCCAGGTATTTAAGGGAGGTCGGTGGTGACAAGGAACTTCTGCCCGTCGCTTTGCACGATGACCACATTGTCCACCCAGTCGGTCCACCTGGGGGCATCGGAGTCCTCGTCATCGTCATCCCAGCCCTCCACTTCTAGAATCTGCTCCAGGAACTCCAACGACAGGTCCCCGGCCTTCATCTCGTCCAGCAGGGCCTGGTGGACGGCGGGGTCGAATTCCTCCCGCTTGCTAAGAAGGGAGCCGTCAAAGGTTTCGCCGGGGTCACCGTTGACGGAGAGATTCACCACCTGATCCAGCATGAGACGATTGCTGTGGAAGTGGGTTGGGCCGGAGGTGGGCTGCTCAGGGGAGAGGTCGGAGAATTCCGCGAGAAAATCGGCGTACTCCAGCCAGTTGCTCCACCAGCCGCCCATGGCTTCCTGGAGCAGCTTCACGGCGTCTTTGGACCAATTGCCCCGGAGATTGGCCTTGACCAACGAACTCATATAAACCGACATGGACAGCCTCCCCTCTGCGTTCTTGCATACCGGCCGGTCCGCCGGACCTCCGTCATATTGCCTTTAGGGTACCACAGGGGAGGGGGAAAAACAATATGCTGGCTGCGTAGTGTTTTGCGCTCTAAAACTGCTCCAGCAGAAAGCGGCCCACATGGTCCATGGCCTCGCCGGCTTTTTTGATGGGGAACATCTGGAAGACATGCCACATGCCGTTCCAGACCTCCAGGCGGCAGGGGACCCCGGCGGCCACCAGCCGGTCCCGCAGGCGGACGGAGTCGGAGAGGAGGATCTCGTGGGTGCCGGCCTGGATCAGGACGGGCGGGAAGCCGTCAAAGGCCCCGAAAAGAGGGGAGAGCCCGGGGTCGGTCAAGTCCGCTCCGGGGGCATAGGCGGCGGTAACGGCCCGGATATAATCCAAGGTAAGGGTGGGGTCCAGCTGCTGCCGCTCCCGATAGGATCTGCCGCTGGCGGTCATGTCGGTCCAGGGGGAGAAGAGCACCAGGGAGGCGGGCAGCCGCCGCCCGGCGGCCTTAAGCCGGTGGGTGAGGGCAAGGGCCAGATTGCCCCCCGCCGAGTCCCCGGCCACCACCACGTCCCGGGCCCCGTAGCCCAGGTACATGAGATGATCCCAGGCCTTCAGGGCGTCCTCCACGACGGCGGGATAGGGGTGCTCGGGGGCCAGGCGGTACTCAAAGGAGAGGACCTCGTACCCGGTGACGTGGGCGAGCTTGGAGGCGGTGGGACGGGAATAGCCCAGATTGCCGCTGGTGTAGCCGCCGCCGTGGCAGTAGAGGATGGCGTGACGGCGGTCATGGCCCCGGCTGGGCCGGACCCAGGCGGCCTTCATCCCCGCGAGGGAAAAGGGCTCCCACTCCACCCCGGCCATAGGGGCGATGAGGCGGCCCAGCACCTCCTGCCCCCGGCGCTGGCGTTCCAAGTCCTCAGGGGCCATGGACTCGGGGGAGGCGGCGCTGTGGACGGCCTTGAGGGCCTTCATCATGGGGGCCAGGCGGCGCTTCTCGGCCAGGCGCAGGTCGGCCTGGACCCGCTGGGGCGGGATGGGAGAATTGGGACGCAGTTTCATAAAGTCCTCCTTGTCAGGATCGGCTGCAATTGTCTGTGTCTGCCTATCATACCATAGGGAGAAGAAAAGCGCAATTCCCCCCTTCCCCTTGTACCCACCCGGGCGGGGTGATACAATAAATATAAAACAGACCTGCAGGACCGGGAGGGGAAGCGGATGGCGCGGGAAAACGGGAAAACGAAAGGGCCGACGGCCTGGTATACGCTGGATAACGCGGCCATTCTCTACTCCGCCCTCCAGCGGGAGGAGTACTCGGCGGTCTACCGGTTCTCGGCGGTGATGACGGAATTGGTGGACCCCCAGGCCCTCCAGCGGGCAGTGGAGCGGACCATGCCCCGCTTTCCGGGCTTCGGGGTGCGCATCAAGAAGGGGGCTTTTTGGTATTATTTTGAGCCCAACCCCGCCCCCGGACCCTTTGTCAAGGAGGACATTGCCAACCCCTGCCAGCCGGTGCGCTTCCGGGAGGACAACGGCTGGCTGGTGCGCTTCTACTATTACCAGCGGCGCATCTCCATCGAGGTCTTTCACGCCCTCTCAGACGGGGGCGGGGCGCTGGTGTTCTTCCGGACCCTGCTGGCGGTCTACCTGCGGGAGCTGGGCCGCACCATCCCCAGTGGAGCGGGGGTGCTGGACGTGGATGAGCCGCCCTCCAGGGAGGAACTGGAGGACGCCTATGCCCGCTATGCCACCGTCCGGCCCCGCCGGGCAAAGCTGGAGGGGAAAGCCTATCAAAATACCGGCACCGCCGAACCCTTTTACACCCTGAACGTGACCATGGGTTTTGTGCCGGTGGACCAGCTCAAGGAGCGGGCCCGGCACTACGGCGTGTCCATCACCGAATACCTCTCGGCCGCCCTCATCCGGGTCATGTTAGACAATCAGGCCCGGGAGAACCCCCAAAAACCTCTCCCGGTGGCCCTGGCTATCCCAATCGACCTGCGGCGCTGGTTCCCCAGCCGGACCCTGCGCAACTTTATCCTCACCGCCCGGCCCTGTGTTGATCCGGCCTTGGGGGAATATACCTTTGCGGAGATCGCCAGTCAGGTCCACCACTACCTGCGCCTGCACATCAACCGGCAGGAGATGCAGGCCCTGCTGACGGGCAATGTGCGCTTCCAGACCAATCCCTTTTTGCAGATTGTGCCCATCTGGCTGAAAAATCCGGTGATGGCCCTGAGCTACCGCGTGGCCGGGTGCCGCCCCTACTCGGCCACCTATACCAATCCAGGCGCCTTCCGGGTGCCTGCGGAGATGGCGCCGTATATCCAGCGCATGGAGGTAATCCTGGGCCAGGCCACCAGCCCGCGGGTCCACTGCGCTTCCATCAGCTACGGCAATACCATGTGCATCACCTTTGCCGGGACCTTGAAAGAGACGGACACGGAGCGGGATTTTTTCCGCTTTCTGGTGAAGGAAGGGGTCCATGTGAAGGTGGAGAGCAACCGGAGGGCGGACTCGGAGCTGCTCTTTTAAGACTTTCCCGGAGGGAGGGGATGTTTATGTCCTATTGCGTCAACTGCGGGGTGGAGCTGGATGCCACCGCGTCCTTCTGCCCGCTGTGTCACACGCCGGTGTGCAATCCCCGGCAGCCGGTGGATACCGTCTCACCCAAGCCGTTCCCGAGCCGGCGGGAGGAGGTCCCGCCGGAGTCCAAGCGGGGGCTGGCGCTGCTGCTGACGGCCATGCTGGGCTCGGTGGCGGTGTGCTGCGGGATCTTGGACCTGCTCCTAAGCGTGGGCGGAAACTGGTCGTCCTATGTGATCGGTGCGGCGCTGATGCTCTGGCTGTGGCTGGTGCCGCCCCTGCTGCTGCGGCGGATGCCCCTGCTGGTGCGGCTGCTGGTGGACGTGCTGGCGGTGGGGGTATATGTATGGCTTATCGCGCTGGAGCTCCGTGGCCTGGCGTGGTACTGGGGCCTGGCCCTGCCCATCGTGCTCTGGGGCGGCGCATGCCTGCTCTTCTTGGGGCTGGTGCTGGGGGCGGGGCGGCGCTCTATCCTGAGCACCGTCACGCTGCTCATCGGCACGGCGGGGGTGTTCACCCTGGGGATCGAGTGCTTTGTGGACCACTTTTTCCAAGGGGCTGTTTCTCCTGGCTGGTCCCTGGTGGTGCTCACCGTGTGCGCGGCCCTCATGATCCCCCTTATCGTGGTGCGCCGGGTGCCCTCTCTGCGGGAAGAGGTCCGGCGGCGCTTCCATTTTTAAGTGTTTAGAACAAAAAGCTCCCCCGACGCGGTTAATCGCGTCGGGGGAGTATTTCTGTGCGCATAGAGGACTAGGACCGCATGTGGCTCTCCAGCTGGGCCAGGCGTTTTTTATCTTTCCGCAGCTGGAAGAGGCGGTAGGGGAATGCGGCCAATCCAACCCAGACTGACAAGAAAAGCTTAGTTATAAAAGTAAATCACCCATCCAATAATGGGAAGGAACAGAAAGATGCGGGGAGTGACATTCGTCAAGGCGGACCAGCCGCAGGGAATGCCTGCAATCATGTAGGCGAATACCACGCTGTACAAAATTCCGCCTGGGATTTGCAGGACGGCACCGTGGGTAATAGCCTCAATGATACCGGACACACTGCCGAGCAGAAATAGGACCCCAAAGATAGCGATACTGAGGCCGACCGTTTTTTTCGCTTGTGCCCGCTGTTCCTAGATGTGCGCTCCGGCGCAGCTGTCGCAAAGAGGTGGGTCCCACCGGTCGGCGCATTCCCGGCACAGCCCTTTTCCACAGGAGGAACAGGCAACAACGGCATCCCGGTCTGGGTGGTTATAGCATTTCATCGTTCTCACCTCAAAAAAAGTGTACGGCTTCCTGCCTGCAGTAATTATAGTAAAAATATTTACTACAGTAAAGAGTAAATATTTTTACTATATTATGATGGCTCCTGTCTGAACCACAAAGAAGACGGGAGGAAACAAGGATGGAAAAAATGGAACAAGCGTATGTTCTCCGCATTCGCAGCTTGCGGGAGGACCGGGATAAAACACAGGAGGAGATTGCACAGGTCCTGGGGACCTCACAGACCATGTATTCCCGATACGAACGCGGGGCCAGTGAACTGCCGATCCGGCATTTGATCCGGCTGTGTCAGTATTATCAGGTGTCCGCCGATTATATATTGGGCTTTCTCCACCGCCCGCGGCCTCTGGCGGGATCGAGGAGTAAAAATGAAAATATTTACGAATAAGTGAATATTGCAAAAATAACTCGGGACATTTCTGAAAAATAAAAGAATAATTATGCAAAATGACGGTTGCTTTTTCCACTGGGAAGGAGTATACTGTCCTCAACGTTCACACAGGCGGCCGCTTGACCGGCCCATTTTATAGGAGGTTTATCACATGTCTGAGATCAAAAAAGTCGTCCTCGCCTATTCCGGCGGTCTGGATACGTCCATCATCATCCCCTGGCTGAAGGAGAACTACAACAACCCGGAGATCATCGCCGTCTCGGGCAATGTGGGCCAGGCCGACGAGCTGGAGGGCCTGGAGGAGAAGGCCCTGAAGACCGGCGCCTCCAAACTCTATGTGGAGGACCTGACCGATGAAATGGTGGATGAGGTCATCATCCCCTCCATGATGATGGGCGCCAAGTATGAGGGTTATCTGCTGGGCACCGCCTTCGCCCGGCCCATCATCGCCAAGCGCCTGGTGGAGATCGCCAAGAAGGAAGGCGCCGACGCCATCTGCCACGGCTGCACCGGCAAGGGCAACGACCAGATCCGCTTTGAGCTGGCCATCAAGCGCTTTGCCCCTGAGATGAAGATCATCGCCCCCTGGCGGGAGTGGGACATCAAGAGCCGGGACGAGGAGATCGACTATGCCGAGGCCCACAACGTCCCCCTGAAGATCTCCCGGGAGACCAACTACTCCAAGGATAAGAACCTCTGGCACCTCTCCCACGAGGGCCTGGACCTGGAGGATCCCGCCAACGAGCCCCAGTACGACAAGCCGGGCTTTTTGGAGATGAGTGTCTCTCCCGCCATGGCCCCCGACGAGGCCGCTTATGTGACCATCGACTTTGAAAAGGGCTGGCCTGTGGCGGTGGACGGCGTGAAAATGAAGGCCAGCGACGTCATCCGCAAGCTCAACGACCTGGGCGGCAAGAACGGCATCGGCCTGCTGGACATCGTGGAAAACCGCATGACCGGCATGAAGGACCGGGGCGTGTACGAAACCCCCGGCGGCACCATCCTCTACCGGGCCCACGAGGTGCTGGAAATGATCACGGTGGACAAGGACACCAAGCACATGAAGGATAAGCTGGCCGTGGATTTTGCCGACCTGGTCTACAACGGCAAGTGGTTCACCCCCCTGCGGGAGGCCCTCACCGCCTTTGTGACCGACACCCAGAAGCATGTCACCGGCACCGTGAAGCTCAAGCTCTACAAAGGCAATATCATCACCTCCGGCGTTACCTCGCCTGAGACCCTCTACTCCGAGGAAGTGGTCACCTTCGGCGAGAGCGACTACAACCAGAACGACGCCACCGGCTTTATCAACCTCTGGGGCCTGCCGGATACGATCCTGGCCCTGCGGGACGAAGGAAAACTGTAAGCTTTCCTCTGTAAGACTGACCGACCGGGCGGCCGCACAAGCCCCTGCTGCGATCCAGAGGGGCGGCCTGCGGCCGCCCGCGACCCCAATAAGGAGCGATTTTACATGAAACTCTGGGCTGGACGGTTTCAGAAAGAGACCGATACCCTGGTAAACGACTTCAACTCGTCCATCTCCTTCGACGTGCGCCTCTACCAGGAGGACATCGCCGGGTCCATCGCCCACGCCCAGATGCTGGGCAAGACCGGCATCATTGAGGAGCACGAGGCAGAGAAGATCGTGGACGGCCTGAAGGCCATCCTGGCCGACATCGAGGCCGGGCAGGTGGAGTTCTCGCTGGAAAACGAGGACATCCACATGAACATCGAGACCATGCTCACCCAGCGCATCGGGGAGACGGGCAAGCGTCTGCACACCGCCCGCAGCCGCAACGACCAGGTGGCGGTGGACTTCCGTCTGTATGTCAAAAAAGAGATCCCGGTCATCATCGGCCAGATCAAGGACCTGGAGAAGGTCCTCATCCGCAAGGCCGAGGCCAACCTCCACACGGTGATGCCGGGCTATACCCACCTCCAGCGGGCCCAGCCAACCACCTTTGCCCACTACATGATGGCCTACGCCAATATGCTCAAGCGGGATATCACCCGCCTGGAGGACTGCCTGGAGCGCATGGACGAGTGCCCCCTGGGCGCGGGGGCCCTGGCCACCTCCACCTATCCGGTGGACCGGTTCCAGACCGCCGCCGCCCTGGGCTTCCGCAAGCCCACCGACAACTCCATGGACTCGGTCTCCGACCGGGACTTCGCCATTGAGTTCCTCTCGGCCTGCTCCATTCTGATGATGCATCTCTCCCGGTTTTCCGAGGAGATCATCCTCTGGTGTTCCTGGGAGTTCAAGTATGTGGAGCTGGACGACGCCTACTCCACCGGCTCCTCCATCATGCCCCAGAAGAAGAATCCCGATGTGGCGGAGCTGGTTCGGGGCAAGACCGGGCGGGTGTACGGCTCCCTTATCACCCTGCTGACGCTGATGAAGGGCCTGCCGCTGGCCTATAATAAGGACATGCAGGAGGACAAGGAGCCGGTGTTCGACGCCATCGACACGGTGGAGCTCTGCCTGCCCGTGTTTGCGGCTATGCTGGACACCCTGACCATCAAGGCCAAGAACATGCAGCGGGCGGCCTCGGGCGGCTTTATCAACGCCACCGACTGCGCCGACTACCTGGTCAAGAAGGGGATGCCCTTCCGGGAGGCCTATATGATCGTGGGCAAGCTGGTCAACTTCTGCATCAAGACCGGCGAGACGCTGGACACCCTGCCGCTGAAGGACTTCCGCGCGGTGTCCCAGGTCTTTGGCGAGGATGTGTATCAGGCTCTGGAGCTGGGTACCTGCGTCAACGGGCGCAAAGTCTACGGCGGCCCGGCGGCGGAGAGCGTGCAGCGGCAGATCGACAACATCAAAGCATTCCTGGCCGAGCGGGAGTAGCCGGCCCGGCGGACAAAAAGAGAGGCTGGGGGACATGAGCAAACCAAAGATCTACATCGACGGCCGGGAGGGAACCACCGGCCTCCAGATCGAGCAGCGGCTGAGCCAGCGCCGCGACCTTACGCTTTTGACCATCGACCCGGACAAGCGCAAGGACCTGGATGAGCGAAAAAAGTGCCTCAATGAGGCGGACATCGCCTTCCTCTGCCTGCCGGACGGGGCGGCCCGGGAGGCGGTGGAGCTCATCGAGAATGAGCACACCCGGGTCATCGACGCCTCCACCGCGCACCGGACCATCCGGGGGTGGGTGTACGGCTTCCCGGAGCTCTACCGCTACCCTGGCGAGGTCATCGGAAACGCCAAGCGGGTGGCAAACCCCGGCTGCCACGCCACCGGGTTCCTGGCCAGCGTGGCTCCCCTGGTCAAGCTGCACATCCTGCCGGAGGACTACCCGGTCACCTGCTTCTCCCTCACCGGCTACTCGGGCGGAGGGAAGAAGATGATCGCCCAGTACGAGGGTGAGAAGGACGAAGCCCTCTTCAGCCCCCGGATCTACGGCCTGAACCTCCTCCACAAGCACCTGCCCGAGATGCAGCAGGTGGCCGGCCTGAGCCAGCCGCCGGTCTTTTGCCCGGTGGTGGACGACTACTATAAGGGGATGGCCACCGCGGTGCAGCTGCACAACAAGTACCTGCTGGGCCAGCCCACCGCCGAGGAGCTCTACCATGTGCTCTCGGCCTACTATGCCGGGCAGAAGCTGATTTCGGTCCGCTTCGCCCGGGAGGGGGAGCTGCTCCCTGCCAACGCCCTGGCGGGGACCGACCGGCTGGAGCTGGTAGTGGGCGGCCACGAACGGCAGAGCGTCATCACCGCCCTCTTTGACAACCTGGGCAAGGGGGCCAGCGGCGCGGCGGTACAGAATATGAACATCATGCTGGGCCTGGACGAGACCACGGGCCTGAATTTGTAGGGGCGGCGTCCATACCGGCCCGTTGAGGAGGACATGACATGAAACAGATTTCCGGCGGCGTCACCGCCCCCAAGGGCTTCACGGCCGGCGGGGTTCACTGCGGCGTCAAGACCCACAATAAGGATAAGAAGGACCTGGCCCTCATCCTCTCGGAGCGGGAGTGCACGGCGGCGGCCGTGTACACGATGAACCGGGTAAAGGCCGCCCCCATTTATGTGACCATGGACCACCTGGAGGATGGCACCGCCTGGGGCATCCTGGCCAACAGCGGCAATGCCAACGCCTGCTGCCCCATGAGCCACGAGTACGCCGAGGAGATGTGCCAGTATGTGGCCCAGGCCACCGGACACAAGGCCGCCGACTTTGTAGTGGCCTCCACCGGGGTCATCGGCCAGACCCTGAACATCGCCGCCATTGAGAAAGGCGTGCCCGAGGTGGTGAAGGCCCTGAGCAAGGAGGGCTCCGACGCGGCGGCCCACGCCATCATGACCACCGACACCGAGAAGAAGGAGACTGCGGTCACCTTCACCCTGGGGGGCAAGAGCGTCACCATCGGCGCCATCGCCAAGGGCTCGGGCATGATCCACCCCAACATGGGCACCATGCT
>CALXCU010000149.1 GCA_944386885.1 uncultured Oscillospiraceae bacterium
CTGGCGGCGATGGCCAGCCCCAGGCCGCTGCCGCCGTCGGTGCGGCTGGGGTCGCCCCGGACAAAGCGCTCGGTGAAGTCCACCCCCTGGGGCAATTCCTCCCGGGAGGTGTTCTGCACCCGGGCCACCGCCTCGCTCCCCTGGACCGCCAGGGAGACATACACCCGGGAGCCCTCCAGGGCGTATTTGAGGGCGTTTTGAATGAGATTCTGGAACACCCGGTAGAGCCGGTCTCCGTCGGCCCGGACGGGTACGGGGTCCTGGGGGAGCTCGGTGCGGAAGGTCAGGCCGCTCTGGGCGATGGGCTCGGCCTGGTCGGCCAGGGTCTGCCGCAGGAGCTTGGCCAGATCCAGGTTCTCCCAGCGCATGGCCAGCTCCCCGCTGGCGGCCTTGCTCACCTCAAAGACCTCCTGCACCATGGTCTTCAGGCGCAGGGCCTTTTCGTTGAGGATGGTCACATAGTCCCGGGCCTGGGGCGGCAGGTCCTCCTGGCTCAGGAGCTCGGCGTAGCTCAGAATGGAGGTCAGCGGGGTCTTCAGGTCGTGGGAGACGTTGGTGATGAGCTCCACCTTCAGCCGCTGGCTGCGGGTGCGCGCCTCCACGGCCTCCTGAAGGCCGCTGCCGATGTCGCTCAGCCCAAGAGCCAGGGGGCGCAGGCCGCTCTCCTCGCCGGGGAGGTCGGTCCAGTCCTGGCCCCGGCGCACCGCCTCGATCTGGCCGGAGAGCCGGCCCAGGTCGGCCGCCAGAGCCCGCTGCCGCTTCCAGTGGAGGACCAAAAGGACGAGAAAGACAATGCCCGCCAGACCCAGCACAAAGGGGAGAAAGAGGGCGGGAAAGCTGGTATAGCGCCACATATAGGAGAGCAGCCAGAGATCCAGCAGGGCGGCCCCCGCCGCCAGAATCAGGGAGACGATCAGGGCGGCGAAGCTCTCCCGCTGCAGGCTTTTCTGGAGCGGCAGGTCCAGCCCGTCCCCCCGCAGGCAGCCCACCGCCCAGGCGCAGAAGCTCTGCCGGGTCAGGCGGCCCCGATTGCGGGCGAAATCGTTGGCGTAGACGATGAGCAGCCACACCGCCGGCGGGAAGAACCAGAACCAGTTGGAGGAGAGGTAGCGGGCAAAAATGAGCTGGGCCAGAATGGTGGCCAGATAGGCCAGCAGCGGGAGGAGGAGCAGGAGCTTGAACTCCAGCCAGATCCGCCCGGTGACCCGGCCGATGGCGTCCCAGGCCATCCCCAGCCAGCGCCGCCACAGCAGGCTCCATCCCAGCAGCGCGAGCCCCGCCAGCAGCGCGCCCCCCACGATGGACAGGGCCAGATGGGCGCTGCGGAGGCTCTCGGCCTGCCAGTACATGCCGTTGTAGGAGTTGCTGTAGTAGATGGGCGTCTCAGCCACCGCCATGCGGATGGTGCACCCGGCCCAGGGGTCGCTCCGGCCGGCCTGGCTCTCAGGGGAGACCGCCTCCACCGGCGCAGAGGTGGACTCTGCCGCGGGGGCGAGGCCGGGAAGGGGAGCGACGATGGCGGTGTCCGTGTCCTCCACAGGATAATCGCCCACATAACTCAGAAAAGCCGCAGTGTCCAGGTTGTCATATCCGGGCAACTCCCACTGCTGCCAGGTGTCCCGGAACACCCCGTCCCCGTACACGTCCAGCTCCTCTCCGTCCTTCCAGAGGGAGACTTTGCCGTTGCGGTACTCCAAATAGAAGTTGTAGCCCGCTATGTTGTGAGACGTGAGATCCTGCCCGGCCCAGGTGTTGGAGGAGAGGAGCTCTTGCCCGTCCCAGATCTCAAAGAGGACGTTAGGGTCCCGCTCCCCGGCGGTGAACTCCATGTTCGGGTTCAGACACCGCTCCAGATAGCCCTCCAGATAGTGCCGCACCTCCGAGCGGAAGGAATGGGTCGCCTGGTAGTCGCTCTGGAGGCTGTCTAACATCTGCCTCGGGCCCGGATTCAGCGCATAGAACAGGACGAACCCCGCCGCCAGCACCGTCAGGGTCAATCCGGCCACAAAGCAGAGAAAGCTAACGGCGCATTTCGTGTTTTTCCATTTTGTATCCAATACCCCACACCACCTTAATATATTCCGGTTCCTTTGGGTTGAGCTCGATCTTCTCCAGGATGTGCCGGATGTGGACCATCACGGTGTTCTCCGGGGCGTAGGCGGTCTCCTCGTCCCAGACCCGGCGGTAGATCTCCTCGGCGGGGAAGACCCGGCCCGGGTTGCGCATGAACAGGTCCATGATCTTGGTCTCGGTGGCGGTCAGGTGGACCGCCTCCCCGTCCACATAGAGCTGCATGGCCTCGGGGGAGTAGGAGAGGCGCCCGTTGACCAGCTGCTCCGGCCGCCCGTCGGCGTGGACGTCCCCCAGCAGGGTGTAGCGCCGCAGCTGGCTGCGCACCCGGGCCAGCAGCTCCTGGGGGTTGTAGGGTTTGGCCACATAGTCGTCCGCCCCCATGGACAGCCCCAGGATCTTGTCGCTGTCCTCACTCTTGGCCGAGAGCACGATGACGGGCAGGTTCCGTTTGGCGCGGATGGACATCAGGGCGGACAGGCCGTCCAGCTTGGGCATCATCACGTCCAGCAAAATCAGCTGCACCGACCGCTCGGCCGCCAGCTCCAGGGCCTCCAGGCCGTTGTAGGCCTTCAGCACCCGGTAGCCCTCCTTTTCCAGCAGAATGGCGATGGCCTGGACGATCTCCCGGTCGTCGTCCACCACCAGGATGCAGGGTTCCATGGGCTCAACCTCCTTTTCCGGTCGCCCCCAGTGTAGGGGAAAAATCTTAGGGCGGGGGGGATGGGTTTCTTAGAAAATTCTTAAGGTTTCCATACCAGGGCAGGAAAACGCCCGTCCCTTGGGACGGGCGTTGGGCTGCGGGAAGGGTTACAGGCCCAGTGCGGCCTTCAGGGCCCCGGCGCGGCCGGTGTCCTCCCAGGTGAGGTCCAGGTCGGTGCGCCCAAAGTGGCCATAGGCGGCCAGGGGGCGGTAGATGGGCCGGTGCAGGTCCAGGTCCCGGATAATGGCGGTGGGGCGCAGGTCGAAGACCTGCTTGACGGCGTGCTCCAGGTCAGAGTCGGAGACGCAGCCGGTGCCGAAGGTGTCCAGGCGCACGGACACGGGCTCGGCCACGCCGATGGCGTAGGCCAGCTGCACCTGGCAGCGGTGGGCCAGGCCGGCGGCCACCACCGTCTTGGCCACCCAGCGGGCGGCGTAGGCGGCGGAGCGGTCCACCTTGGTGGGATCCTTGCCGGAGAAGGCGCCGCCGCCGTGGGGGGCGGAGCCGCCGTAGGTGTCCACGATGATCTTCCGGCCGGTGAGGCCGGTGTCCCCCTGGGGCCCGCCGATGACGAAGCGGCCGGTGGGGTTAACAAAGATCTTGGTGTCCGCGTCCATGAGGTGGGCGGGGATGGTGGGCTGAATGACCAGGTCGATCATGTCCCGGCGGATCTGCTCCAGGGTGGCCTCGGGGCTGTGCTGGGTGGAGACGACCACCGTGTCCACCCGGACGGGCCGGTCCTGCTGGTCGTACTCGATGGTCACCTGGGTCTTGCCGTCGGGGCGCAGGTAGCCCACCAGGCCCTCCTTCCGCACGGCGGCGAGGCGGCGGGCCAGCTTATGGGCCAGGGAGATGGGCAGGGGCATGAGCTCAGGGGTCTCGTCGCAGGCATAACCGAACATCATGCCCTGGTCGCCGGCGCCGTTGGCCAGGTCCTCGTCCTGGCCGCCCTCCTTGGACTCCAGGGAACGGTCCACGCCCAGGGCGATGTCGGCCGACTGCTCGTCAATGGAGGTGATGACCGCGCAGGTGTCGCAGTCGAAGCCGAACTTGGCCCGGTCATAGCCGATCTCCCGGACCACCTGGCGGACGATTTTCGGGATGTCCACATAGCAGGTGGTGGTGATCTCGCCCATCACGTGGACCAGGCCGGTGGTGACGGTGGTCTCGCAGGCCACGCGGCCCATGGGGTCCTGCTCCAGGATGGCGTCCAGTACGGCGTCTGAGATCTGGTCGCAGATCTTATCGGGGTGGCCTTCCGTCACGGACTCGGAGGTAAAGAGGCGTTTTTCCATGATGTAGAACTTCCTTTCTCTGTCTGGGGGATGGGATTGGGGCGGTCTGGGCGAAAGGCGCGGAAAAAATGCGCCCCGCCGCCGGCGGAGCGCATGGAGTCTCGGGGTCCATCCTCATCTTTCGATTCTCACCGCCGGATTTGGCACCTTGCTGACGCAGGTTGCCGGGCTTCATCGGGCCGTTCCCTCCACCGCTCTTGATAAGGTGTATGAAATTGACGAGAGCTATTCTAAACCAGCCTCCGCCGCTTGTCAAGGCCCAGATTGGTATTTACATCCCCTGGGGGAGCTGATATAATAAAAAATCAGAAAGATCAGCCCGGGCGGTGCGGCTTTGGCCGCCGAACAGGGAAGCCGGTGGAAATCCGGCGCAGTCTTACCTCTACTGTAAACACGGACAAAGGCGTGACGGCCCATTGGCAACAGCCGAGAAGGGACGCCGGAGGAGGAAGTGTGAGCCAGGAGACCTGCCGCCCGGGGAGAAGCATACCGTCGCTCCAAGGTGGGGAGCGCCGCTCTTTGACCCTGCGCAGAAAGCGGCCTGCTCCCGAGGGGGGCGGGCCGTTTTGCGGTTGGGAGGGGCGCGGGTTTGGCCAAGCTGGAGTACTACATCCCGGTGGGGCGGGGCCGCCTGCGCTGCGGGTACACCACGGGGACCTGTGCGGCAGCGGCGGCCCGGGGGGCGGCGGAGGCCCTGCTCACCGGCCGGCGGCCCCCGGCGGTGGAGGTGGACACCCCGGCGGGGGTCCGGGTGGCGGCCGGACTGCTGGACTGGAGCGCCGGGCCGGACTGGGCGGAGTGCGCCGTGGAGAAGGACGGCGGAGACGACCCCGATGTGACCGACGGCCTGCGCATCTATGTGCGGGTCTCCCGCCGCCCGGACGGCCTTTTGACGGTGGAGGGCGGCCCGGGGGTGGGCCGGGTGACCCGGCCCGGCCTGGACCAGCCGCCGGGGGCGGCGGCCATCAACTCGGTCCCCCGCCGGATGCTCCTGGAGCAGCTGGAGACGGCCCGCCGGGCGGCGGGAGTCTCCTGCGGGCTGGCGGCGGTGGTGTCGGCCCCCGGGGGCGCGGCCCTGGCGGCCAAGACCTTCAACCCCCGGCTGGGCATCGTGGGGGGCATTTCGATCCTGGGCACCAGCGGCATTGTCCGGCCCATGAGCGAGCAGGCCCTGGTGGACTCGATCGATTTGGAGCTGGAGATGGCCCGCGCCGCCGGGGAAGAGGATCTGCTGGTGGCGCCGGGGAACTACGGCCTGGATTACGCCCGGGGGACCCTGGGGCTGGACCCAGACCGGGCTGTTTCGTGCAGCAACTACCTGGGGGCGGCCATCGACCGGGCGGCGGGGCTGGGCTTTCGGAGCTTCCTGCTGGTGGGCCACCTGGGCAAGCTGGCCAAGGTGGCCGGCGGGGCCATGAACACCCACTCCCACACTGCCGACGGCCGGCGGGAGACTCTGGCTGCCCACACCGCTCTGTGCGGCGGGGACCGGGCGCTGGTGCGGGGGGTTTTCGAGGCCGCCGCCACCGACGCCGCCCTGGAGCTTCTGGCCCCCGCGGGGCTGCTCCGCCCGGTGATGGACTCCCTGACGCAGGCGCTCTATGAGAACCTCAAGAACCGGGCGGGGGAGGGGATGGACATCCAGGCGGTGGTTTTTTCCAACCGCTTCGGCCTCCTGGGGCAGACCCCAGGGGCGGAAGCATTGCTGGCGCGCCACCGGCGCGAGAAAGGAGCGCGGACATGATCCATTTTATCGGCGCGGGGCCGGGGGCGGCCGACCTGATCACCGTGCGGGGGGCCCGCCTGCTGGGGGCGGCCGGCCAGATCCTCTATGCGGGGAGCCTGGTGAACCCCGCTCTGCTGGAATATGCCAGGCCGGGCTGCCGGGTGGCCAACACGGCCTCCATGACTCTGGAGGAGGTGCTCGCCGCCATGGAGGAGGCCGAGAGCCGGGGGGAGGACACCGTGCGCCTGCACACGGGGGACCCCTCCCTCTACGGGGCCATCCGGGAGCAGATGGACGCCCTGGAGCGGCGGGGCATCCCCTATGACGTGACGCCGGGGGTGTCCTCCTTCTCGGGGGCGGCGGCCGCCCTGAGGGCGGAGTACACCCTCCCCGACGTGTCCCAGAGCGTCATTATCACCCGCATGGCCGGGCGCACCCCGGTGCCGGAGGGGGAAGCGCTGCGCAAGCTGGCCGCCCACGGCTGTACGATGGTGCTCTTCCTCTCGGCGGGGCTGCTGGAGGGGGTGGAGCGGGAGCTGTTGGCGGGGGGCTATGCCCCGGACACCCCGGCGGCCATCGTCTACAAGGCCACTTGGCCGGAGGAGAAGGTCTGCCGCTGCACCGTCTCCACCCTGGCCCGGACGGCCGGAGAGAACGGCATCTCCAAGACCGCCCTCATTACGGTCGGCCATTTCCTGGGAAATGCCTATGAGCGCTCCAAGCTCTACGATCCCACCTTCACCCACGGCTGCCGGAAGGGGACGGAGGGATGAAAATTGCCCTGACTGCCTTCACCCGCCGGGGGTACGGCCTGGCTCGGGACCTGGCCGGGGCCCTGGAGGGGCGGGGGGACCGGGTGGAGCTGGCCCTTCCGGCCCGGCTGGCCGGGGAGCTGGGCGCCCCCGGATATGAGCGCCTCCCGGCCTGGACAGGGGCGCGGTTCCGGGACTGCCAGGGGCTTCTCTTCGTGGGGGCCTGCGGCATCGCCGTGCGGGCCATCGCCCCCTATGTGAGCGACAAGTTCACCGACCCGGCGGTGGTCAGCGTGGACGAGGCCGGGCGCTTTGCCGTGCCTCTGCTCTCGGGGCATGTGGGGGGCGCCAACGCCCTGGCCAAGTGGGTGGCCGGGCGCACCGGCGGGGCAGCGGTGGTGTCCACCGCCACCGATGTGAACGGCGCCTTTGCGGTGGATGCCTGGGCAACATGCAAAGGAGTTTACCTTGACAGCCGGGAGGCGGCCAAACGGGTTTCCGCCGCAGGATTGGCAACGGGTTGGGTCGGACTGACAAGTGATTTCCCTATCCAGGGAGAACTGCCCGCGCAGCTCCGGCTGGGGCCGGCGGAGGTGGGGATCTGCCTGACCCTGGACCCGGAAAAAGCCCCCTTCCCGGTGACTCTGCGGCTCATCCCGCCCGTGCTCACCCTGGGGGTGGGCTGCCGCCGGGGGACCCCGGCGGAGGCCATCCGCCAAGCGGCGGAGGCCGCCCTGGCGGAGCACCGGCTCTCCCCCCGCGGGGTGTTCCAGGTGAGCACCATTGACTTAAAAAAGGACGAGCCGGGGCTGCTGGAATTCTGCCGGGCGGAGGGCCTGCCGCTGGCAACCTGGACGGCGGCGGAGCTGGCGGAGGCAGAGGGGGAGTTTACCCCCTCGGCCTTTGTCCGCTCGGTGACCGGCGTGGACAATGTGTGCGAGCGCTCCGCCGTCCGGGCGGGGGGCCGGTTGATTGTCCCCAAGCGGGCCGGAAACGGGGTCGCTGTGGCGGTGGCCCAGCGGCCCTGGCGGGCGGATTTTACGGAAGGAGCGGATTGACATGGGCGTGACGGTGATCGGGCTGGGGCCCGGGGCGGGCGCCGACCTGACGGGCCGGGCCCTGGCGGCCCTGGAGGCGTGCGACCTCATTGTGGGCTACACCTCCTATGTGGCCCTGCTGGAGGGGATGTTCCCCGAGAAGGAGCGCCGGGCCACCGGGATGCGGCGGGAGGTGGACCGCTGCCGTATGGCGGTGGAGGAGGCGGCGCAGGGCCGCGCGGTGGCCCTGGTGTGCTCGGGGGACCCGGGGGTGTACGGCATGGCCGCCCTGGTCTACGAGGTAGCCCAGGACTATCCCCCCATCGACATTGAGGTGGTCCCCGGCATCACCGCCGCCTGCGGGGGGGCGGCTCTGCTGGGGGCCCCGCTGACCCAGGACTTCGCGGTGGTCTCCCTCTCCGACCTGCTCACCCCTTGGGAGGTGATTGAGACACGGTTGACCCTGGCCGCCCGGGCGGACTTTGTGCTCTGCCTCTACAACCCCGCCAGTCGGGGGCGGCCCGACCACCTGAAGCGGGCCTGCGCCGTGCTCCTGCGGGAGCTTCCCGCCGGGACCCCCTGCGGCTATGTGCGCCATGTGGGCCGGGCGGGGGAGGAGGCCCACACCTGCACCCTGGGGGAGCTGGGGGCGGTCCCGGCGGACATGTTCACCACCGTCTTTGTGGGCAGCCGCCGCACGCAGCTCCTGGACGGCAAGCTGGTGACCCCCCGGGGCTACCTCCAGCGCCGGGGGCGGACGGAATGAAGGTCCTGCTCTTCGGCGGTACGGACGAGGGCAGGGCGCTGGCCCTCTGGATGGCCGGCAAGGAAATTTCCTTTACGGTTTCGGTGGCCACCGAATACGGCGCGGCCCTGCTCCCGGCGGGGACGCCCGTCCATGTGGGACGGCTGGACCGGGCGGGGATGGAGGCCCTCATGGGCGAGGGCCATACCCTGGTGGTGGACGCCACCCACCCCTATGCGGCGCAGGCCACCCGGACGATCCGCGCGGCGGCGGCGGGGGCGGGGCTGCCCTGCCTGCGGCTGCTGCGCCCCCCGGCGGGGCCGGAGGGCGGCCTGCGGGCGAGAGACATGGCCCAGGCGGCGGAGCTGCTGGGGGGGATGCCGGGCAATGTGCTCCTCACCACCGGCAGCAAGGAGCTGCACCACTTCGCCGTCCCCGGCCTGGTGGAGCGCTGCTGTCCCCGGGTGCTGCCCGTGGCGGACGCTCTGGCGCGGTGCCTGGAGCTGGGCTTCCCGCCGGGGCACATCATCTGTATGCAGGGGCCCTTCTCCGTGGAGATGAACCTGGCCACCCTGCGCCAATTTGACATTGCGGTCCTGGTGACCAAGGACTCCGGGGCGCGGGGGGGCTTTCGGGAGAAGGCGGAGGCCGCCCGGACCGCAGGCTGCGCCCTGCTGGTGGTGGAGCGCCCGATCGAGGAGAGGGGCCTATCGCTGGAAGAGGTCCAGGCCGAGCTCACAAGGAGGATGGAGCAATGCGCGTGTATTTGATCGGGGTGGGCATGGGAAACCCGGACACCCTGACCGTGGAGGCCCTGGAGGCCATTGAGAAGAGCGCGGTGCTGCTGGGGGCCCCCCGGCTGCTGGAGCCCTGGGAGGACAAGCGCTGCCTTCCCCTGGTGCGCCCGGCGGAGATCGCCGCCGCTCTGGAAGGGGCGGGGCAGGGCCCGGCGGCGGTGCTGGTCTCGGGGGATACGGGCTTTTACAGCGGCGCCAAAAGCCTGTGGCCCCTGCTGGAGGACTGCGAGGTCCAAACCATCCCGGGAGTGTCCGCGCTGTCCTACTTTTGCGCCCGGCTGAACACCGCCTGGCAGGACGTGCATCCGGTCAGCGCCCACGGCCGGGCCCATAACGCCGTGGGGGAGATCCAGAGCCACCGGCGCACTTTCCTGCTCACCGGGGGGAAGACCCGGGTCCAGGACCTGTGCGCCCAGCTGTGCGAGCGCGGCCTGGGGCAGGTGAAGCTCTGGGTGGGGGAGCGCCTGTCCTATCCGGAGGAGCGCATCTGCGCGGGCACGGCGGAGGAGCTCTCCGGGGAAATCTTTTCCGACCTCTCAGTGGTGCTGGCGGAGAACCCCGCCCCGGTGGAGCGGCCCTGGAATGCCCCGGGCCTCCCGGACGGGGCCTTCCGCCGGGGCAAGGCCCCCATGACCAAGGAGGCAGTGCGCACCCTGGTCCTCTCCAAGCTGCGGCCTGAGGCGGACAGCGTGGTCTGGGACGTGGGGGCGGGCACCGGCTCGGTGTCGGTGGAGTGCGCCCTGGCCTGCCCGGCGGGGGTGGTCTACGCGGTGGAGCGGGAGCCGGAGGCCCTGCGCCTGCTCACGGCCAACGCCGCCGCCCTGGGCGCGGTGAATGTGCGCCCCGTCCCTGGGGAGGCGCCCCAGGCGCTCTCCGGCCTGCCCGCCCCCGACCGGGTGTTCATCGGCGGCAGCGGCGGAGCGCTGGAGGGCATTCTCCGGGCTGTTCTGGGGAAAAACCCGCTGGCGCGGGTGGTGCTGACCGCCGTGACCCTGGAGACTCTGGGGGAGGGGGTGGACTGCCTGAACCGGCTGGCCTTCACCGATGTGGAGATCGCCCAGGTGGCGGTGACCCAGACCCGGGGGGTGGGGCGCTACCACATGCTGGAGGCCCAGAACCCGGTCTGGATCCTCAGCGGTACGGGCGGGGAGCCGTGAGGCCCCCCCGGCTGCTCCTGGCCGCCCCGGCCAGCGGCGGGGGCAAGACGACGGCCGCCTGCGCCCTGCTCCAGGCCTGGAAGGACGGGGGGCGGAATCCGGCGGCCTTCAAGTCGGGCCCTGATTACATTGACCCCATGTTCCACACCGCTGTGCTGGGGGTGCCCAGCCGGAACCTGGCCCTCTTCCTGAGGGGGGAGGGGGGGGGGCGCGCCGCCCTGGCGGCGGGGTGCGCGGGGCGGGGCCCGGCGGTGCTGGAGGGGGCCATGGGCTACTATGACGGCATCGCCCTCTCCAGCCAGGCCAGCGCCTGGGACCTGGCCCGGCGGACTGGGACTCCGGCGGTGCTGGTGTTGGACGGCCGGGGCGCGGCCCGCTCCCTGGCGGCCATGGTGCGGGGCTTTCTGACTCTGGAAGCGGAGCCCATGCTCCGGGGGGTGATCCTGAACCGGGTCTCTCCCATGCTCTATCCCCGCCTGAAAGACTGCCTGGAGGGGGAGACCGGGGTGCGGGTATACGGCTTCCTGCCCCCCATGCCGGAGTGCGCCCTGGAGAGCCGCCATCTGGGCCTGGTGGCGGCGGGGGAGGTGGTGCGCCTGCGGGAGAAGTGCGCCGCCCTGGGGGCCCAGGCGGAGAAGAGCCTGGACCTGGCGGGCCTGCTGGCTTTGGCGGAGTCGGCGCAGGAGCTGCCCGTGCCGGAAGGGGCGCATGCCCTCCCCCTCCCGGCCCGCCCCCGCATCGCGGTGGCCCGGGACGCGGCCTTTTGTTTTTACTACGCCGACGCCCTCTCGCTTCTGGAGAAGCTGGGGGCGGAGCTGGCCTTTTTCTCCCCTCTGGCGGACAGGGGGCTGCCGGAGGGCTGCTCCGGCCTCTACCTGGGGCGCGGCTACCCAGAGCTCCATGCCCGGGCGCTGAGCGAAAACCGCGCCATGCGCCGCTCGGTCCGGGCGGCGGTGGAGGGGGGGATGCCCACGGTGGCCGAGTGCGGGGGGTTCCTCTACCGGCACCGGCTGCTGGCGGACCCCTCCGGGGAGGAGCACCCCCTGGCGGGGGTATCTCCCCAGCGGGCCTGGAACGGCGGGAAGCTGGGGCCCTTCGGCTATGTGACCCTCACGGCCCGGAGGGACGGCCTGCTGTGCGGGGAAGGGGAATCCCTCCCCGCCCACGAGTTTCACTACTGGCGGAGCGGAGACCCGGGGGCGGACTTCTGGGCCCGGAAGCCCCTGCATGCGCGGGGCTGGGACTGCGCCTGCCACACCCCGACCCTGTACGCCGGGTTCCCCCATTTCCACTTCTGCGGCTGCCTAAAGGCGGCGGAACGCTTTGTATCGGCCTGCGCCCGGTTTAGCGCGGGCCAGAGGGAGGTATCCGATGGGACTTCTGGAAGAGAGCATTAAAACGATCGTCCCCGCCGACCCGGCGGCCGCCCGGCTGGCGCAGAAGCGGTGGGACTCCATTGCCAAGCCCCTGCACAGCCTGGGGCTGCTGGAGGACGCGGTGACGCGCATCGCCGCCATGGCGGGCACGCCCAGCGTGGATTTGGGAGAGAAGGCCATCGTGGTCATGTGCGCCGACCACGGCGTGGTGGCCGAGGGGGTGACCCAGACCGGCCAGGAAGTGACCGCCATCGTCACCGAGAACCTGTCCAAGGGGGACACCAGCGTGTGCTGTATGGCCCGGGCGGCGGGGGCCCGGGTGGTGCCGGTGGACATCGGGGTGGCCCGGCCGGTGGAGGGGGAGCACATCCTCCAGCGGAACCTGATGCGGGGCACCCGCAACATGACCCAGGGTCCGGCCATGCCCCGGGAGACCTGCGTCCGGGCCATTGAGACGGGCATTGCGGTGGCCCGGGACCTGTGCGGGGCCGGCGTGGGCCTGCTGGGCACGGGGGGGATGGGCATCAGCAATACCACCGCCTCGGCGGCGGTGGCCTCGG
>CALXCU010000150.1 GCA_944386885.1 uncultured Oscillospiraceae bacterium
CCGGTGCCGGTGGGGGCCTTGGCAATGACGTCCTTCCACTCCATAAAGTAGGGGATGGCCCCGGCCTGAATGGGTGTGGCCTCCACATACCCCTTCTTCTCGATGGCCTTCATCAAGGCCTCTGAGAGGCCCAGGTCGGCATAGCGGGCGGCACGCTCCACCAGCTCGCCGTTGATCTCGATCATCACGTCGCTCGTTCCTTTCTCTGATATCCGATTCAAGGCCTCCCTCCATCGGAACTCAGTTCCGGAACGCCGTTTGCCCCGGCGCAGCCTCAAATCAATGGAGATGCGCTCCCCTTTGGGCGGATCTGATGTTCAGAATCATTCTATTATACCATAATTATGAATTATTTGCAATGCAGAGAGCGGCAAGAAAATTCTTCAGACCCCTCAGCCCTTCTGGCAGAAGGATTTGGACAATTCCCATAATTTTTGGGAATCGGATTCCTTGAAACCTGTGCAGTTTCGTGATAGGATAAAGTATCATTTTCCCCTGCAAAAAAGAGCATTTTGTGAGAAAAGAAAGGAGTTTTTGGAATGAAAAGACGCAGTTTGCGCACCCTGCTGGCGGCCGTGATGCTGGCGGTGAGCCTGGTCCCGGCGGCCTCGGCGGCCACGGTGCCCGCGGGCAGCGGCACGGAGAGCGACCCCTTCCGCATCACCAGCCAGGAGGAGCTGGAGATCATCTTCGACTTCCCCAGCGCCCACTATGTGCTCATGAACGACATTACGCTGGACTCCAACTGGCAGCCCTTGACGGGGAGCGGCACGCTTTACGTCCGTCGGGAGGACATCGACTTGACCGAGGCGGACTTCCAGGGCGTGCTGGACGGCAACGGCTATACCATCGACCTGAGCAATGTTCCGGCCCCCCGTCAGACCCTGATTCGAGCGAATTTCGGCACCATCCGCAACCTGCGCCTGGTGGGCGGCTATGACGCCTATGGGGACTATTATGAAGACTGGGCAGGCGGCCTGGCCACAGATCAAAACTGGGGCCTGGTAGAGAACTGCTCGGCGGAGGGGACCTTCCGCGTGACCACCGACGGCAGCTACCGCGTCCACCCCACCATCGGCGGCCTGGTGGGCACCAACTATGACACCGGCGTCATCCAGAACTGCTACGGCATCGTGGACATCATGGCCACCCTGGGGTCCGGCTCCGGCGGAGGGGCGAACCTGGGGGCCGTGCTGGGTGAGAACTACTACGGCACCATCATCAACTGCTACGGCGTGGTGACCAACGGGTACAGCACCTACCAGGGCGACGCCGACCTCAGCGGCGGCGTCTGCGGCACCCAGCGGTCCGACAGCGTGTCCAGCGGCTGCTACTACGACCGGGATGTGCAGGGCCACAGCGCCCGCTCTGACGGGACCCGGCATATCGGCAAGAGCACCACCGCCATGAAGATGCAGATCAGCTACACGGACTGGGACTTCAACAATGTGTGGTACATCGACCCGGCCCTGAACAACGGCTACCCCGTTCTGCGGGTGGACCAGCGCTTTGACATCCCCGCCGGCGCGCCCTCCGCGGGGAGTGATTCCAGCAGCCAGGGCGGCGAGACTACCATCACCGACAGTTCCGGCCAGATCGAGATCACCTTCGGGGACAACTCGTCCTCTACGTCTGCTCCCTCCACGCCTTCCGGCGGAGGGATCAAGGTGACCGTCAACGGGCAGTACCTGACCTTTGACCAGCCCCCTGTGGCCGTCAACGGCCGGACGCTGGTGCCGATGCGGGCCATCTTCGAGGCGCTGGGCGCGACGGTGGAGTGGATCCCTGAGAACCAGACCATCTACGGCTACCGGGCCAGCGATGAGCGGGCTATCCTGTTGGAGCTGGACGTGCCCGTCATGGCCCGGCAGGTGGGCGGCGGAGACATCTACCTCATCGACCTGGATGTGGCCCCCACGGCGATGAACAACCGCACGCTGGTGCCGGTGCGCGCCATTGCCGAGGCGTTCAACTGCACGGTGGACTGGGATCAGACGACTCAGACGGTCATCATCACCGGCTAACAAAACAAACGCATGCCAAGCCGCCCCGGACGGGAATTCCCGTCCGGGGCGGCGTTTGTCTCGGGGCTTACAGGTCTTTGGCCAGGTAGATGCGCAGGGACAGCCGGTAAGAGCCGTAAAGCAGGCCCACCGCCAGCGCCAGCAGGAGGAGGATCACCCCGGAGACCAGAAGGACCTCCGCCGTCCCGCTGGAGGCGCCGCCGCCTCCGTCCGAGGGGCCCACCAGGGCCATCCCGCCGATCAGCGCGGCAAAGACCACCACAAAGACCACCATCATCAGCACCCTCCCCCGCTCCGTGCCGAATTTATAGCACAGGGGCAGGGTAGCGGCCGCCATCAGCAGGCCCACCACGCCGGTGGCCAGATGATTGATGAGCAGTTCCAGGAGGGAGACCTTCAGGGCCCCCAGGGCGGAGAGAAGGCCGGAGCAGAGGATACAGGCCGCCGCGCTGGCCGCGCACACCAGGAGGGTGAACACATACCGCCCCAGCACCGCGTTGCGCCCCCCATTGGGGAGCGAGCGGGCATACAGGTCCCACCGGCTCATCTGGTCATAGGAGAGGGCGCTCAGGGGGCACATGAGGGTCACCAGGGACACGATTGCCGAGATCACATAGGGGCCCCAGACGCCGCTGACGCTCACCACCGCGTAGATCACCAGGATACCGGCGTAGGTGAGCAGCTGCTTGCGCAGCACAAAAAAGTCCTTTTTCAAAAATCCGATCATGCCTGATCACCTCGCGCTGTGAATACCATAATGTCCTCCAGGGTCACCGGGTCCACCGCCAGATCGGGATAGAGCCGCCGGAATTCCCGCCGGCGCTTCACCAGGGCCTCGCACTGGAACTGCCCCGTCCGCTGCCCGGCCAGGAAGGCCGGGTCCACCTGGGCCAGCTGGGCCCGGGTGCAGGCCAGGCGGCCGTACTCGGAGAGCAGCTCGTCCTTGGCCCCCTGGAGGACCAGCTTCCCCCCGTGGAGGTAGGCCACATAGTCGGCGGCCTTCTCCAGGTCGCTGGTAATGTGGCTGGAGAGGAGCACAGCGCGCTCCCCATCGGAGATGAACTCCAGCAGCTGGTCCAGGATCTCCTCCCGGGCCACCGGGTCCAGGCCGCTGGTGGCCTCGTCCAGCAGGAGGAGCTGGGGGTCCCGGGCCAGGGCGGCGGCGATGGAGAGCTTCATCTTCATGCCCCGTGAAAACTCCTTCACCGTTTTTTTCTCCGGCAGCCGGAACTTCTCCAGAAGAGCCCGGTAGCGCTTCCCGTCCCAGCCGGGGCAGGCCCCCGAAAGGACGGAGCCCAGCAGGGCGGGACTCAGCGTTTCCGGAAAAGGACACTCGTCAAAGACCACCGCGGTGCGGGCCTTTACGGCCTTCTCCTCCTTCAAATTATCCAGGCCGAAGATACGGATCTCCCCCCCGTCCCGGCGGATCAGGTTCAAAATACACTTGATGGTAGTGGACTTGCCCGCGCCGTTCTCCCCGATGAGGCCCAGTATGGTCCCCGCAGGCAGGTTCAGGGAGACGTCGGACAGGCAGAAGCCGCTGTAGTTTTTTGTGAGATGCCGGATCTCAATGGCTTGTTCGTTGTTCATAGCGATTCCTCTCCATACAGGATGGTCAGGGTCTGCTTCAGCTCTTCCAGGGTAATGCCGGCCACCTTGGCCACGTCCACCGCGGCGCTCAGGTGCTCTTCGCTCCGGCGCAGGGCGTCCTCCCGCACCAGCTCCAGATTCCGGGGGGCCACAAAGCAGCCCTTTCCCGGTACGGTGGTGATGAAGCCCTCCCGTTCCAGCTCCTCATAGGCCCGTTTGGTGGTGATGACGGAGATACGCAGGTCGCGGGCCAGAACGCGCATGGAGGGCAGAGCCTCGCCCTCCTTCAGCTCCCCCCGCAGGATGAGGCCTTTGACCTGGCGGGTGATCTGGTCGTAGATCGGCGTGTCTCCCGTGTTGCGGATGATGATCTCCATGGGTGCACCTCGTTGTTTCACTGTGTATACTCAGTATGTACAGTATAGACACACTGGATGCAGTTTGTCAAGGGGTATTGCAAAAAAAGCCGGGGCCCGTTTTCGCGGGCCCCGGCGGGGGTCATCTGGTTTGGGCTCAGTCGTCGCTGAGATAGTAGGGCTTCATCAGGCTGGCGGAGAGCTCGGTGGAGTCCTTCACATGGTCGTGGCGCAGTTCCACCTCCCGGGGGCCGCTGTTGCTGCGGCGGCGCTTCTTCTTCCGGCCGCCCCCCAGCACCTCCAGGGGAGTGGGGGTGTGCTCCGGGCTCTTTTTGCCCTTGCGCGGAGCGGGTTTCTCCGGCGCGGGGGCGGGCTGCGCGGGGACCTTGCCCCGGCGGCGGGAAGAGCGGCTGGTTTCCGTCCCCTTGCGGCCGCCGTCCTGGAACATCCGCGGACGGGGGGCCAGTAGCCGGGCGGTGGCGTCCATGATGGTATCTCCAGCCAGGGGATCCGGGTGGCGGAAGTCCTCGGCCGGAGCAGAGGCGCGGGCGCTACGAGGGGCGGTGGCGGTGAGAGCCTCCTCCAGGGTGGCGCTGGCCCGGCGGCCCCGGTTCCGCTTCTTGTTCTCTCCGGCGGCGGGGTCGGGCGCGGCGGGCTTCGGAACCCCGGCGGATTTCTCCGCCGGGGGCTTGGGGGCCTCCTGGCGGGCCTTGGCCCGGGCGGCTTTGCGCTCCCGGGCGGCGGCGCGGGCCTCCGCGTCCTCGGGGTTGACTACCCGGCCCTTCTTGTCCCGGGGCAGGGGCTCAAAGACCTCCATGGGCCAGGGGTGGTCCTCCAGTACGGGGATGGGGCGGCCCAGCAGCTTTTCAATGGCCTTGAGCTCGTCTTTCTCGTTGATGTCGCAGAAGGAGATGGCGGTGCCGCCGTGGCCCGCCCGGCCGGTGCGGCCGATGCGGTGGACATAGGTCTCGGGCACGTCGGGCAGGTTGTAATTGAACACGTGGGAGAGCTCCTCGATGTCCAGCCCCCGGGCGGCGATGTCGGTGGCCACCAGCACCCGGACCCGGCCAGCCTTAAAATCGGCCAGGGCCTGCTGCCGGGCGGTCTGGCTCTTGTTGCCGTGGATGGCGGCGGCGGGGATGCCGGCCTTCAGGAGCTCCCCGGCCACTTTGTTGGCCCCGTGCTTGGTGCGGGTGAATACCAGGGCGCTGGCGGCCTGTTCGGCGTCCAGCAGCCAGGCCAGGAGCTTGGTCTTGTTGCCCCGGTCCACATAGCACAGCTGCTGCCGGATGACCTCCACCGGGGAGGAGACCGGGTCCACCGCCACCCGGACCGGGTCGTGGAGAAGGGAGTTGACCAGGTCGGTCACCTCCGGGGGCATGGTGGCCGAGAAAAAGAGGGTCTGCTTTTGGGCGGGGAGCCACTGGAGGATCTTCTTCACGTCGTGGATGAAGCCCATGTC
The DNA here is from genome assembly GCA_944386885.1 of uncultured Oscillospiraceae bacterium. Taxonomy (GTDB): domain Bacteria; phylum Bacillota; class Clostridia; order Oscillospirales; family Oscillospiraceae; genus Pseudoflavonifractor_A. The sequence continues at coordinate 5,433 of CALXCU010000150.1, forward strand.
CAGCATCCGGTCGGCCTCGTCCAGCACGAAGATCTCCAAGGCGGAGAAGTCCAGCAGCTTCTGCTGGTAGAGGTCAATGAGCCGTCCGGGGGTGGCGACCAGGATGTCCACGCCCTTTTTGAGCTGCTCCACCTGGGGATTCTGCCCTACGCCGCCAAAAATGACAGCCGAACGCAGGGGAAGGCTCCGGCCATAAGCGGTAAAGCTCTCCTGAATCTGAAGGGCCAGCTCCCGGGTGGGCGTGAGGACCAGGGCGCGGATGGGGCGGCCCCTTTTGGGTACGGCGGAGAGCCGCTGGAGAATGGGGGCGGCGAAGGCGCAGGTCTTGCCGGTGCCGGTCTGGGCGCAGCCCAGCACGTCCCGCCCCTTGAGGGCCGGCGGGATGGCCTGTTCCTGGATGGGGGTGGGCTGCTGGTAGCCCAAGTCGGCCAGCGCCCCCAGGATGGGCGCGATGAGGCCAAGGTCTTGGAAGGTCATGTGTCTCGAGTCCTTTGCTTCTGATTTTCGGCGGGGATTTCCCCGCGGCACACAGGATACGCCCGCCGGGCGGGCCAGCGGGCGTATGAGTCATTATCATATCTTAGTATAGCATATTTTTGGGAAAATACAAGCCTCTCCCAGCAGGAACCGCCCTCAGCAGCCAATGAGCGCCTGAAGCACGGCGGAGAGGGTCTCCTCCAGGGAGCCCCGGTCCCCGTCCACCGTCAGGTCGGCATATTTCTCATAGAGGGGGACCCGCTGGTCGTAGATGTCCTGAAGGGTCTCCCCCGGCTTGAAGGCGATACCACGGGAGCCCATGTTGTGGATGCGCTCCTCCAGCACGGAGCAGGGCAGGCGCAGATAGACCACCTTGCCCATGGCCTTCAGGTGCTCGATGCCCTTTTCCCGGCAGATGACGCTGCCGCCGGGGGCGATGACCGTCCGGTCGCAGTCCACCGAGCAGATCACGTCGGCCTCCAGGTCCAGGAAGCCCTCGGTGCCGTGGGCGTCCAGGATGTCCTGGAGCAGGGCGCCCTCCCGCTTCTGAATGAGCAGGTCCACGTCCAGGAAGTCAAAGCCCAGGGTCTTGGCCAGCAGGACGCCCAGGGTGCTCTTGCCCGAACCGGGCATGCCGATAAGAGTGATGTTGTTCATATGCGCTCACGCTCCTTGTTTCACGGGGCCCTCCCCCTGGGAGCGCCGCCGCAGGATGCGGGGGAAGCGCCACAGGAAGATGGAGCCGGTGGTTGCGGCGGCCAGGAAGTCGGCCACAGGCTCGGCCAGAAAGACGGCCAGCACCTTATTCTCGAAGAAATGGGGCAGGATAAAGATGAGGGGGATGAGCAGGATGATCTTCCGCAGCAGAGCCAGGAAAAGGGAGACCTTGGCCTCCCCCAGGGCCACGAAGGTCTGCTGGCAGGAGAACTGGATGCCCATCATGAACATACATCCCACATAGACCCGGAGGGTCCAGGTGGCGATCTCCACCAGGGCGGGCTGGTCATTGAAGAGGGAGACGAAGAAACCGGGGAAGAGCTCAATGACCGCCCAGGTGGCAGTGCTGAATACCACAGCGCAGGTAAAGAGAAGGCGGAAAGCCTTTTTGACCCGGTCCAGGTTGCAGGCACCGTAGTTGTACCCGATAATGGGCTGGGCCCCCTGGGCCAAGCCCTGGAAGAGCATGGAAAAAACCTGCATCACGCTGGAGCAGATGGTCATGGCTCCCACCGCCGGGTTCCCGCCGAACCCCCGCAGGGAGGAGTTGAAGGCGATGTTTACCAGGCTTTCGGTGGACTGCATAATGAAGGGAGACACCCCCAGTGCCAGCACCGGAGCGAGCAGCTTCCAGTCCAGGCGGAGATAGCGCTTTTGAATCTTCAGCTGAGTCCGTTTACCGGTGAGGAAGCACACCACCCACACTGCGGATACGGCCTGGGCCAGAATGGTGGCCAGGGCTGCGCCCTGCACCCCCATGCCAAAGCCGAAGATAAACACCGGGTCCAGCACAATGTTGATGACCGCGCCGATAAGCACCGTGGCCATGGCGGTGGTGGAGAAGCCCTGGGAGGTAATGAAGTAATTCAGGCCCAGGGAGAGCTCTACAAAGATGGTTCCGGCCAGGTAAATAGTCAGGTAATCCATGGCATAGGTAATGGTCTCCTCTGTGGCGCCGAAGAGGTAGAGCAGAGGCTCCTGAAAGACCAGGAAGAAGATGGTGACCAGGATGGAGAGCAGGGTGAGCAGCAAGGTACAGTTGCCCAAAATGGCGCTGGCCTGCTCCTTCTTTCCCTCTCCCATGCGCACCACCGCCCGGGAGGCACCGCCCATGCCCACCAGGGCCGAAATGGCCGAGACAAACATGATAACTGGGAAGCACACCCCCAGCCCGGTGAGGGCCAGATCGCCCACTTTTTCGATATGGCCGATGTACATCCGGTCCACGATGTTATACAGGGCGTTGACCAGCTGGGCGGTCACCGTAGGCACCGCCAGGCGCAGCAGCAGGGGCCCGATGGGATCCCGGCCCAGGTCGTTTTCCCGTTTTGGCTTTGCCATACTCAGCGCCCCTCCCCTTCCAGGAAATAAGTGGCCTCCATATCAGCCACGCTCAGGGCGAAGGCCAGGGGAAACTGCTCCAGGGCCTGGCCCACCAGGCGCTTGTCCTCGTCGCCGGAGAAGCCCATGTGCCAGCGGATGGCCATGGCCTCCTCCCGGGTCAGGCGGAGGAAGCCGGAGAGGATGTACACGCTCTTCTCCCCGTGGCCGTAGGGGAGGGAGTCCTCATAAAAAAAGGCGGGCACGCTCTGCCACTTGCCGTCGGGACCCTTCACGTTGCGGGAGCCGGCTTTGTAGCAGCCGATCTTGCACACGTCGTGGAGCAGGGAGACCAGGGCTACGCTCTCCTCCGTATACTCCAGGCCGTAGAGCTCCCGCACCCGCTCCCGGGCCAGATAATCCTGGAGGCAGTGGTAGACATTGACGCTGTGTTCACACAGCCCTCCGGAGTAGGCGCCGTGAAATTTGGCCGAGGCCGGGGCAGTAAAGAAATCGCTCTTGTTCTGTAAATAGTCCAGCAGGGCGCCGGAGCCCTCCCGGCGGATGTGCTCGGTGTAGAGCTGGATAAATTCCTCGCGGGCGCTCATGGTATTCCTCCTTCGCCGCAGGTAAAAAAGTCCCCTGGGGCGGCATGGCGCCCCGCCGGTGGGCAATACCCTATTATAGCACCAAAAGGCTGAGGGTGCAAAGTCCTTTTATACAATGACGCCTCTGCGCGCCCGGGGCAGCCGGCCTTGACGGCGGAGCGGAGGGGGCGTATAATCAAGGAACCACGGGCTCACACCCCCTGTTCCGGCACAGACAGGGGGTGCTCTGCACGCCCGAAATTTCCAGAATTTTCTATTTCGGAGGAGGGGATACGCCATGAAACTGCTGCCCGGGGCGCTGAAGGCCCTGCCGGAGTTCCAGCAGCTCCTTGCGGCCATTGACAGCGGGGGCTGCCCGGCGGTCTTTTCCGGCCTCTCGCCCGTCCACCGGGCCTATGTAGCCGCCGGAGTACGGCAGGAGACGGGCCGGAGCGTCGTGCTTGTGTGCGCCGACGAGGGGGAGGCCGAGCGCCTGGGACGGGATCTCTCCGCCCTCACCGGGGAGAAGGTGGAGCATGTCTACGCCCGGGAATTTACCTTCCACCACGCGGCGGTGGTGTCCCGGCAGTATGAGCACCGGCGGCTCACCGCCTTCTCCGCCCTCACAGCGGGAGAGAGCCCCCTCGCCGTGGTGACGGTGGAGGCCCTCCTCCAGCGCACGATCCCGCCCGCGCTTCTGGCCAGGGCCAGCTGCACCCTCCGCCCCGGGGACCGGTGCGGCCTGGCTGAGCTCACGCAGGCGCTGGCCGCGGCGGGGTATGCCCGCTGCCAACAGGTGGAGGGAGTGGGACAGTTCGCCCTGCGGGGGGGCATTCTGGACTTTTTCTCTCCGGCTCACCCAAAGCCGGTGCGCCTGGAGCTCTTTGGGGATGAGATCGACGCCATGGGCCTTTTTGACCCGGACACCCAGCGCCGGGTGGAGAACCTGCGGGAGGGGCGCATCCTCCCCGCTGCCGAGGTCCTCCCCCAGCTCGCACCGGGAGGCGTGGAGGGGCTGGCGGAGACGTTGGAGGGGTTGCTCGCCCGGGTCCGCCGCCGGAAGGGGGACCAGGCCGCCGTGATCCAAAATCTGGAGGAGGACCTGGAGCGGCTGCGCAGCGAGGTGTCCTTCCCGGCGGTGGACCGGTATCTGCCTCTCATTTATCCGGAGATGGCCACCGCCGCTGACTACTTCCCAGCCGACGCGGTGGTCCTCCTCAGCGAGAGCGGCCGGGTGGCCGACCGGGGAAGGCACTACCTCTGGCAGATGGGAGAGGATGTGGCCGCCCTTCTGGAGAACGGCACCCTGGCCGGCGCGGAGGGGGGCGGCTATGTCCGCTCCCTGGAGGAGCTCAGCGCCCGGCTGGAGGACTGGCCCACGGCCTATCTGGACTCCTTTGCCGCCTCCCAGTACCCCCGGCCGCCCCGGACCATGCTCTCTGTGCTGGCCAAGCAGCTGCCCACCTACGGCGCCAGCCTGGAGACCGCCGCCTCCGATTTGGCCCACTATATGGACGAGGGGTACCGGGCGGTGGTTTTGGCGGGGAGCGAGCAGCGGGCGGAGCACCTCCAGGTCCTCCTGCGGGAGCAGGGGGTGCGCACTGCCCTGGATTTCGCCCTCCACGAGCTGCCCCAGCCGGGCAAGGCGGTCATCGCGGTGGGCGGCCTCTCGGCGGGGTTGGAGTTCCCGGCCCTGCGCTTTGCCATCCTCACCGAAGGGGAGCGCTCCGCCGCCAAGAAGCCCCGCCGGGCGGTGACCAACCGCGCGAAGCTGAAATCCTATGCCGACCTCTCCCCCGGCGACCTGGTGGTTCACGAGCACCACGGGGTGGGCCGTTTCCTGGAGATGGTGAAGATGCCGGTGGACGGGGTGGAGAAGGACTATCTCAAGATCGCCTATGCCGGCAGCGACGTCCTCTATGTGCCCGCCACCCAGCTGGACCTGGTGAACAAATACATCGGCGGCGGAGAGGAGGCCCAGGAGAAGCGCAAACTCTCCAAGCTGGGGGGCGGGGACTGGGAACGGGCCAAGAGTAAGGCAAAAAAAGCGGTCAAGGATCTGGCCAAGGGCCTCATCCAGCTCTACGCCCAGCGCCAACGCCAGCCGGGCTACGCCTTTTCCCCCGACTCGGCCTGGATGCACGAGTTTGAGGAAGAATTTGAGTACGCAGAGACCGACGACCAGCTCCGGTGCATCGACGAGATCAAGCGGGACATGGAGCAGCCCCGGCCCATGGACCGGCTTTTGTGCGGGGATGTGGGCTATGGCAAGACCGAGGTGGCATTCCGCGCCATTATGAAATGCGTGCTGGACGGCAAGCAGGCGGCCATCCTGGTGCCCACTACCGTTCTGGCCCGGCAGCACTACCTCTCCGCCCGGCAGCGCTTCGCCAAATACCCGGTGGAGATCGACGTGGTCTCCCGCTTCCGCACCAGCGCCCAGATGAAAGAGACCCTCCGCCGCCTGGAGATGGGGCAGATCGACCTGCTCATCGGAACCCACCGCCTCTTCCAAAAGGACGTGAAGTTCAAGGATCTGGGGCTGCTGGTGGTGGACGAGGAGCAGCGCTTCGGCGTGGCCCACAAGGAGCGCCTCAAGGAGCTCTCCCGCCAGGTGGACGTGCTCACCCTCTCGGCGACTCCCATCCCCCGGACGCTGAATATGGCCCTCTCAGGCATTCGGGACATGAGTACCCTGGAGGAGCCCCCCATGGACCGCCAGCCGGTGCAGACCTATGTGCTGGAACACGACTGGGGGGTCCTCTGTGACGCCATGCGCCGGGAGCTGGAGCGGGGCGGCCAGGTCTACTACCTCCACAACCGGGTGGATACCATCACCCGCACCGCCGCCCGGATCAAAGAGCTGCTGGGCGAGGACGTGACGGTGGCCGTAGCCCACGGCAAGATGAGCCAGGAGGAGCTCAGCGACGTGATGGGCCGCATGAGCGAGGGAGAGGTGGATGTGCTGGTGTGCACCACCATCATCGAGACGGGCATTGACATTGCCAACGTCAACACCCTCATCATTGAGGACGCCGACCACATGGGCCTCTCCCAGCTCCACCAAATCCGGGGCCGGGTGGGCCGCTCCAGCCGCCGGGCCTATGCGTACCTGACCTACCGGCGGGGGAAAGTGCTCAGCGAGGTGGCCTCCAAGCGCCTGTCCGCCATCCGGGAGTTTGCCGAGTTCGGCTCGGGCTTCAAGATCGCCATGCGGGACCTGGAGATCCGGGGGGCGGGCAACCTGCTGGGCCCCGAGCAGAGCGGCTTCCTGCTGAGCGTGGGCTATGACATGTATCTGAAGCTTCTGGAAGAGGCGGTGCTGGAGGAGCGGGGGGAACCCCTGCCCAGGGACAGCGAGTGCTCGGCCGACCTGAGCGTGGCGGCCTCCATCCCCGACCGGTATGTACCCAGCCAGGAGGAGCGGATGGACCTCTACCGGCGCATCGCCGCCATCCGCAGCGGGGAGGACGCCGACGACCTGACTGACGAGCTCATCGACCGCTATGGCGACCCGCCCCGGACTGTGAACAATCTGATTTCGGTGGCGCTCCTCCGGGCGGTAGCCGCCGGGACGGGCATCCGGGAAATCAGCCAGAAGGGGGACCGGGTACGCTTTTTCCTGCGGGAGTTCTCGCTGGAGCAGGTGGGGGCCCTGTGCGGCGCACCCGCCTACCGGGGACGCCTGCTCTTCTCTCCGGAGAAGGAACCCTGCATCACCCTGCGCCTGAAAAAAGGGGAGGACGCCCTGAAGTGGAGCCGCAAATTGGTGGACGACTACGCCAAGGCCCTTCCGGCCCGGGGATAGGAGTTTCAGATTTTACATTGCGCCTCATACGGCGGTGTGGTATAGTGAAAGAACCAATCAAAGGAGGATACTTCCGTATGGATCATAAAAAACAAGGGTTGGGGGTGCTCCTGGCCGGGGCGATGCTGCTGGGCACGCTGAGTGCCTGCCAGAGCGAGCCCGGCGAGCCTGCCGCCGATGATGTGACCTACCGCCTGACCGGAATTCAGCGGGACGCCGCTCTGGTGACTGTGGACGGCCGGGATGTGGCCGCCGAAGACTACCTGTTCTGGCTCAGCCAGAGCGTGATGCTTCAGCAGCAGTACGGCAACCTCCTGGAGGATGCCGACTGGGAGACTGAGGTGAACGGCGAAACCCCCGCTGAATTTGTAAAGAATGATGCGCTGGAGGCCATCAAGTATTTTGCCGTCATTGCCAATAAGGCCGACGAGTATGGCGTGGCCATCACCGAGGAACAGCAGGCCGAAATGGATCAGCAGCTCAGCCAGACGGAAGAGAGCCTTACGGAGATGGGGGCCACCATGGATATGGCCTTTGAGGCCCAGGGCATCTCGGAGGAGGGGTACCGCCGCCTGTCGGGACAGAGCGTGTACCTGGCGCAGAACCTCTTTGACAAGCTCAACGAAGAGGGGGAGCTTGCCCCCACCGACGAGAGCATGGACGCCTTCCTGGAGGGGGAGGGCATCTACCGGGTCAAGCACATCCTTTTGAGCACCCGGCGGGAGACTGGGGAGACCGATGAGTACGGCTACCCGGTTTATGAGGACTTCTCGGAGGAGGAGGAGGCCGCCGTGGAGCAGGAGGCTCAGTCCATTGTGGCGGAGCTTCGCGCCGCCAACGATCTGGAGGCCAGCTTCGACGAGGAGATGAACGCGCGCAGCGACGATAACCGTGACGACTCGGGCAACCTGCTCTACACGGAGTATACCGCCTATAGCGGCCAGATGGTCCCCGAATTTGAGGAGGCCGCCCTGGCCCTTGGGGTGGGCGAGATGAGCGACCCGGTCAAGAGCGACTACGGCTACCACATTATTCTGCGCTTGGACGCTGACACCGACGAGACCCGGGCACAGTATCCCAGCTATCGCTTCCAGCAGCTCACCCAGGAGTGGGTGGACGGCGCGGAGGTAGAGCTCTCTCCGGAGTACGACGCCATCGATCCCAAGGATTACACCGAGCAGCTCAGCCAGCTCGCCGCGGATATCCAGGCCCAGATCGAGGCCGCTCAGCCCACCGCCACCCCGGCCGCTTCTCCCCAGGCCTCCGCGGAGGCGACTCCGGCGGAGAGCCCGGCCCAAGCTGAGACGACCCCGGCCGCATGAGCGGATTTTTTAAAAAAGGATTCCCGCCTCCCGCCTTGGGAGGCGGGAATTTTGTATGTCAGAGCAAGAAATGGTATAATTCTTACAATCGCAGAAAAATTAACAACGATAGATGATTCCAAAATCGGGCCGCTGTGTCAAGCTATATCTAAAGTTGAGATTATCTACGCGAAAGTTTGTCAGGAGGCTCCGACCATGGAAGACAACCACGAATTGAGCGTCCAGGTAGGCCGGCGCATCCGCGCGCTGCGCCTGAGCCAGGAGATCACGGTAGAGGCGCTGGCCGAAGCGGCCGATATCTCCGTGCAGTACGTCTCAGAGATCGAGCGGGGCAAGAAGAACATGACCATCCCCATCCTGCGCAATCTGGTGCGGGCGCTGCACACCTCGTCGGACTATCTGCTCTTTGGCCGGAGCGAGGTGGACCCCCTCTGCGATACGGTGGCCCGGCGCCTGGGGGACCTGCTGCCCGTGGAGCGGGAGCTGGTGGCCAACGGCCTTTTGAAAATGGCGCAGGTAGTGGAGGGGATGGGCCTGGAGAAGTGAGCGCCGCTGCGGCCGGCCGGAGAGGGGGATGGCATGGACAGAGATGAGATCCATATTTTGCTGGTGGAAAACGACGAGAGTACCCGCAAGCTGCTCCGGGACGGACTGGAGGGCATGTCCGGCCTGCCGGTGCGTATTGACGAGGCCGCCGACGGCGCCGAGGGCCTGGAGGCCATTCGGGCGCTGAGACCAGACTTGGTGCTGCTGGACCTGGTGATGCCGCGGGTGAGCGGGTTGGGCCTGCTGCTGAGTTTGCAGGAGGACCCGCCGCCCAAGTTGCCCCGCATCGTGGTCCTCAGCCGGGTGAGCGCCGAGGAGGTGGTGGAGCAGGTCCTGGATCTCGGTGTGGACTTCTTTTTCCAGAAGCCGGTTCAGCTGCGGGAGCTGGCCGCGGTGATCCGCAGCCTCTGCCGGCCCCGGGCGGGGGAGGGCGGCGTGCGCCGGGGCCGGGTCCACCGGCTGCTGGAGGAGATGGGCGCGCCGGAACACCGCCTGGGCACCCGCTGGATCGCTCTGACGGCTCAGACCCTGGCCGCCGGGCCGGAGGGGATGCTCCTCAAAGAGGCGTACTACCCCGCCATCCAGCGCAGCCGCTCCAGCTACGGCGCGGTGGATAAGAACATCCGGGATGTGCTCCAGACCATCCACGCCGCAGCCACGCCGCGCTATCAGGCCCTTATGGGCGGGCTGCCCTCCCGCTGCCCCAGCAGCAAAGCGTTTCTCCTCCGCTTAGCCCGGGAGCTCCAGGAGGGCAGGGCGGAATAGGCGCGCGCCAGGATTCCCTTGCAATCGGCCGGAAGGGGCGTCTATACTGATTCCAGTAAATGGAAAATAATGGACGTGCAGGGGAAGGGGAGCGGTATATGGACGCATGGCACAGCAGGAGCGGAGAGGAGACTCTCCGGGCGCTGGAGAGCGACGGAAAGCGGGGCCTGACGGCCGGGGAGGCCGGCCGGCGGCTGGAGCGGTATGGGAAAAACCGCCTGAAGCAAGGAAAGCCTCCCGGCCTGGCCGCCCGGCTGCTGGCACAGCTCAAAGACCCCATGGTATTGGTGCTGTTGGCCGCGGCGGCCCTCTCCCTAGGGGCCAGCGGCGGGGAGGACTGGCTGGACGCGGCCATCATTCTGGTCATTGTGGTGGTCAACGCCTGCATCTCCATCTCCCAGGAGGACAGCGCCCAGCGGGCCCTGGAGGCCCTGCGGCGGCTCTCGGCCCCTCTGGCCCGGGTAGTCCGGGGCGGGGAGGTCCTGCGTGTGGAGGCTGAGAACCTGGTTCCCGGGGACGTCATTGAGCTGGAGGCCGGGGATCTGGTGCCCGCCGACGCCCGTATTTTGGAGTGCGCCGGGCTGCGCTGCGACGAGAGCGCCATGACTGGGGAGTCGGTCCCGGTCTCCAAGGATGCGCAGGCCGACCTGGACCCGGACGCCCCTCTGGCGGAGCGGCGGAACCTGGTTCTCTCGGCCACGGTGGTGACGGCGGGCCGGGCCCGCTGCGTGGTCACGGCCACCGGCATGGACACCGAGGTTGGGCATATTGCCGGACTGCTGTTGCAGGAGGAGTCCGGGGAGACGCCCCTCCAGGCCCGGATGGGGGAGGTCTCCCGCACGCTGTCCTTTCTGTGCCTGTGCGTATGCGCCGTCATGTTCGGCGTTGGGGCCCTCCTCCACCGGGACCTGCTGGACATGTTTCTGACGGCGGTCTCCCTGGCGGTGGCCGCCATCCCGGAGGGCCTGCCGGCAGTGGTGACCATCGTTTTGGCTCTGGGGGTGCAGCGGATGGTCAAGCGGGGGGCCATCATCAAGTGCCTGCCCGCCGTGGAGACTCTGGGCTGCGCAGGGGTCATCTGCTCGGATAAGACGGGCACCCTCACCCAGAATCAGATGAAGGTCACCCGGGTGTGGCTCCCACGGCCGGAGCGGAAGGAGCTGGCCCTGACGGCGGCCGCCCTGTGCAATGACGCCCGGCTGCGCTACGACGGCCGGGGGGCCCCCGTGTGCGCCGGCGACCCCACCGAGGCCGCCCTGGTGGAACTGGCCGCCCGGGAGGGGGT
>CALXCU010000151.1 GCA_944386885.1 uncultured Oscillospiraceae bacterium
ATGCTCCGCCCTCATACGTCAATTCAAATGTATACCGCTGCCCAGGAACTGGCGCGGGTGCACCTTCCAGCTCCTGAAGCCGGAGTTCCACAGGGGTTCCGTCAACCGCACCGCCAACCATCCATCCGTCCTGTTCATACCGGAGCGAGGCGTAGTTGCCCTCATCTGTATAGCGGAAAACCACGCCGTAGTCGCCACTCTCCAGCGCAGCGGTTTCTACCTGAAATACGCCGTCGGCCACAGTGGGAGAGGCGTTGTCGATCAGAATGGCCGCGCCCTCCGTTGTCATACAGGTGGCCATTTGAGAAGAAAAATCTGGGATCCAGACCGTATCCGCCCAGGGTGAGGGGGCGATAGAAATCTGAATGCTGGCTGGATCCGCAACTGTCCCACTCCGGTTGGTACGCACCTCATAGGCAGGAATCTGGGCCTCTGGGCTGCTGAAATCCAGCTCTGCGGCTAATGAAAATCCATCTGCTTCACGGTAGCTGTACTGGCGGATGGAGCCTATATAAAGCGTTCCCTCCATTCCATTGGTGCGGATAGAGAACGTGCCAGCTTCCGCGGGGGCATTTTGCGGGATTTCTGCGCTGGCAGAGTAGAGCAGACTCTCCATTCCAGCCTCCTGCAGAGCCACACTGACCGTATGTCCGACATATTCCAACCGCAAGGTATAGGTCGCACCGTCTTGTAAGAGAAACGGCTCTGCCAGGGCCGTGTTGTCCCGGCTGCTCTGGGAAAGTGCAGTATGGACGTTGAAGATTTGGTTCGATGCCCCGCCTTTATCAAAGGAAATTCCAGTATAGTTCCCCTCGTCCACATAGCGGGCTAAAAAACCTATGGTGGCGTTGGCGTCATCCTCTACACCTTCCAACGCAAAGGTAATCTCATATGCACCATCCGACATAGGCAAAAGGCCATCGGTCAGCTTGGTCCGGTAATCCGCGCCCGGCGCCTGATATTGGAGCACATTCCCGGATAAAACAGGCTCCTTGCTAGATACGGCTGTCACAAATGCATCTGCGGTTCCGGTTACCGCTTGCATCGTGGTCTCATTCAAGTTCAAATCTTGGCGATAGGTAATGTGCTCCTCCGTCAACTCGGTCGCAGCAGCCGGGATCGGGAATGGCACCATGCTCCCCAGCAAGGCGGCCGTCAGTACCAGAGCAGTTCCTTTTTGAAATATCTGTCTCATATTCCCTCCTATGCGCTGTTCATTGTCTGTCTTAGAAATAAGCCGTATTTGGAAGCAGTATCGCTAGACGCCCCCTTTCGTTATAATATCTAAATAAACTCTATTTTTTAGAGAGCTCTACGTTTATTATACTTAAACTATTTATTTTAGTATTTGTATCATAGATTCCTTTTGGGGCTAATTTGCTCGAAATTAGATCAAATTTTTCCCTCCGATTTCAACTCTTTTGTTTATTTATGAGAAATTTTTATTTATTTTTTTCACAAATTGATATTCTAGGTGCAAATTCGTCTTAAATCTTTGTCTAAACAGCCTATACCCCCTATTCTGACAGCCACAGCTGCTGAGCTTTAAAAATGCCATAAGGGACCAAAAGGTCCCTTATGGCATAAAAGTGAGGCAGAGCTCCGCTGATGTTCGGTTTCATTTATTTATCTGCTGGATTTTTTTGCAAGGCAGTCCCCGCCGCAGATACCCCGGCGGAAAGGCCGCCGTTGGCCCGGCCATAGATCAGCGCGGAGATCAGCGTCGTAAGGGGAACCGCCAAAATGACGCCCACTGCGCTGGCCACCGAGCTGATGACCTCAATACCCATATAACTGGAGGACATGAGCTGATGCCAAGACAGGCTCAGCGAGTACATATACAAGATGAGTACCGTGCTGCTGCCCAGGATGGCCAGGATGAGGGTATTGGTCATAGTCCCCACCATATCCCGGCCGATGTTCATTCCGGAGCGCCACAGGTCCCGGGTGGTCAGCTGCGGATTGACGGCCTTGAGCTCGCTGAGAGCTGAGGCGATGGACATAGCCACATCCATGACCGCGCCCAGGGCAGAGATGATGACGCCCGCCACCAGCAGGCCGCGGATATGCACGGGGATACCGGTCTGGCGCAGCTGGAGCAGGGCCTCGGCATCGGTGGCCCGCAGGCCGTCCAGATGGAGCAGCCACTGGGCCAGCAGGCCAAAGAGCATGGCCAAGGCCATCCCGGCGATGGTGCCCACGCAGGCGCAGAAAATCTTTTTGCTGCACCCGCCCAAAATGACAAAGCAGGCCACCGCCATCAGGGAACAGAGCAGGAATGCCGTGGCAATGGGGGGCCAGCCTTTCATCAGCAGGGGCAGGAAAACCGCCAGCAGCATGGCCACAGTCAGCACCAAGCCCAGGATGGACTTGGCCCCCGTCTTTCCGCCCACCAGGATGGTGATCAGAATGAAGAGGCCCAGGACCAGGAAGACCATGGGGGTACGGTCGTACTCGTAGACGGTGGCCGTGTGTTCGCCGCTGGAGTAGGTATTGACGATCATCACAATGCTCTCTCCCACCTGGGCGGGCTCGCTGTAAAGGGGGCCTACGGCATTGGTGACCATCAGGGTCTCGCCCTGATACTGGCCCGAGGTCACCTCCACGAGAAGGGTCTGCTCGCCCCGGTAGGCCCCTTCAGCCACCTCGTCTGGCTCGCAGTTGTCGGTCAGGATCTGGAGGACCCTGCCCGACTCATATTCCGCATAGTCCGAGGGCGCCGGCCCTTCCTCCTCACCGCCGCTGTGGGCGTACCAGAAGAGCGCCGCCAGAATGGCGAGAATAGCCGCCAGAACCAGGGCCGGGGGGAGGAGCCGCCGTGGGCTGACGGCGGCGGAGATCTCGGGTCGTTTCATATACTGCTCCTTTCGGAATACGTCCGGGGCTGTGTTCCCCTGGAAGGGAGGCCGCCATCCCCGCACGGGGATGGCGGCCTCCGAATCCCTAGGGATCCCGACAGGTTCTTATACGTTCACGAGGAAAAGATGAAGGACCGTAGCCGCCTGGGCTCTGGTGGACAGGCCCTGAGGCAGAAGCTGATTGTTGTCTGTCCCGTGAAGGACACCGGTCTCAACCGCCCAGCTCATGGCCTCAACCGCCCAGTCGCTGACCTGAGCGCCGTCGGCAAAGGCGGACAACTGGCCGGAGCCGGCCCCTTCCACACCCGCCATGCGGTAGAGCATGGCAACCATCTCTTCCCGCGTCACGGGGGCGTTGGGCGAGAAGGTAGTAGCGGAGGTGCCATAGATCACACCGGCCGCATTCAGATAGAGGACCGCATCGTAATACCAGCCCTCCTCCACATCGGTGAAGGGGTTCTCCAGTCCATCCAGAGCGGCGGGGTCCACATCCAGCGCGCGGTACAGGATCGCGGCCAGCTCCGCGCGGGTCAGGGTGGCGTTCGGGGCAAAGGCGGTGCCGCCCACCCCCTGCATCAGGCCCGCCTCGGCCATGTAAGCCACATGCTCATAGTACCAGGCGTTCTCGTCCACGTCGGTGAACACCGTGGGGGCCAGCGGAGTTTCCTCCTCGCCAATCTGGGTATCGCCGCCCTGGCTCTGGCCGGGCCGCGTCACCGTGGAGCCCACGTCGTCATCGTCGTCCGTCTGGGGAGGCACGGGGTCCGGCTCCTCAGAGGCCGTGCAGAGGATGTCCGCCCGGTCGCGCACGCGGATGCGGGCGTAGCTGTCATAGGCGATGGCATAGGTGTCGTCATAGGAGGCCAGGCCGGTTGCTTCGATCTCGCAGCCCACGGCCAGATCCTCAATCGTCTGATCGGAGGTGATGTAGCCGTCGATAAACACACGGGCCACCTCGCCGGAGCCGTCCTGGACATAGATGGATTCCACCAGGCCGTTGGCCATGGTGATCTCCACCACACGGCCCTGGACCGTGACCAGCATCCCCTCCACTGCGCGGCTGTTGAGTTCCGCCGCAGTGACCAGGGTGGGCGTCACGGGCTCCGCCTCGCCCACTTTTTCAATGGCGGTCACGGAGATCTGGGGTTCGCTCTGATAGGAAGAGGTCGTGCCAGTAATGCGCACCACGTCGCCCACCTGGTATTCCCCGTCCACCGGGAAGCAGTTGATGCCGCCCGTCTCATCCTGCACATAGATGCAGTCGAAGAACGCGGTGTCCTGGTCGTAACCGGAGGCATTGGAGGTCACCACACCCTCAATGGTGAAGCGGTAGCCCTCACCAGACTGGGCCCGCACCTGGGCAATCGGGGTGATCTGGACCGGGTTGAGCAGCTCAAACAAGTTCTCGCACAGGGCGTTGTTGGCGTTCTCCGCCGGGATGGTCAGGTCGTAGTCGTTCATAAACGCCGCGCCAGAGACCAGGATGAGCCCCTTGCCCTCTTGCTGCTCCAGGGCCATGACCAGCAGGCGGCTGTCATCCTGGGCATAGGGGTACTTCACCGTCCCCTCGCCGCCCAGGCCGTCGCTATCGGCATCGGTGGAGACGGTCCCGGCATTGGCAAAGAGCACGGGAGTGACGGAGCTGGGCAGCGCATTGAGGACATTCCCCTCCCCGTCCACTGCGTAAAGGGAGGAGCCGCCGTAGTAGCTGAACAGGTCCTCTTCCGTCAGGCCGTCCGTAAGGGCGCTGGGGCCGTATGTGTTGAAGGAGAGGCTGAAGGTACTGCCCTCATAGGTGCCATCGTCGGACAGGCGCAGGGAGGAGCCAAGGGCCTCCAGAAGCCGGTTCTGAGTGGCGGCCATGTGGGGCTCGGCCTTGTCGTTGCTGTCTCCACCGCCGGTGACGATCAGCGCGCCGCCCGCCTCATGGAAGGCGGCCAGGGCCTCCAATTCCGCCTCCGAGTAATCCTTTGCCTCGGACAGGCGGCGGGAGGGGACGTTGAGCAGGATGGCGGCATACTTGCCGCTGCTGCATGCGGCGATGAGATCCTCAGAGGTGGAGAGGAGCTCCACCCGGATGGCGGACTCGCCGGCCAGGGTCGTGAAGTTCGCCATCAGGTCCTTGTTGTAGCCGGACACATACTCATTGCTGTGGGAGGCGTCCACACCGATGTAGGCCAGGGAACTGGCATCCTGGACATCCAGCTCAATGGAAGAGGTGAAGGTGTACTCCTTGCTCTCCAGCTCCACCACGACGGTGACGGTGATGGTAGCCAGCTTGGCCGCATCGGGCGTGTAGGCCCAGGTCAGGTCCAGAGACTCCCCGGCAGCCAGCGTATAGGCGGTGTTATCGGTCCAAAGGACCTCCGAACCGTTGGTGGTGTAGATGACGCTCTTGACCAGGGCGTCGGAGCCCTCGTCATTGTAGAGGGTGGTCTGGATGTCCACCGCCTCGCCCGCGACGGGGGTGGTGCTGCTGGCAGTCACTTCAGAGATGCCCAGCATCAGGCTCTCGCCCACCCAGACAGGGGCCGTCACAGCCAGGTCGCCGTCGGCCTGGGTGACGCGGACGTAATAATAGGAGTACTCAGGGCTCAGGTCCGCGGTAAAGATGCCGGTGGAAAGGGACTCTGCATCCTCCCAAGTGTAGGCCACCTTGCCGGAGTTGACGATCAGCTCCACTTTGGAGATGGCGTCGGTGTCATCCGGGTCCATGACGGAGATGTCGAAGTGGAGGGTGTCGGGGACCGTCTCAATGATGGTGCCCATGGGCAGGTCATTGACGGAGTAGGTGATCTCCAGGTTTTTGTCCTCGGTGGAGTAGACCCGGTAGCTGCGGATGGCCTCGTAGATGGCCTCCTCCGAGAGCTCCTCGGCCAGGACCACGTCCCGGGCCTCGTTGGCATTGCCCCACTTGCCCTTGTGGTTATCCTGGTTGTTGGTGGGAGCCAGATGCCAGCCCTTGTCCAGAGCCAGCGTGTACTGCTCATAGCTGGGGTAGTAGCCGCTGGCGCCGATCTGGCCCTCGCCGTTGCCCACTTCCACCAGGTAGAGCCGGCTGTCCGCCTCGGGGCTCCAGTAGCTGAAGTCGGTGAAGTTGCCGAAGGTGCTGCCGGGGTGGTTGAACTGGGTGATGGAGTCCGCGCCTTCCGGCTGGGCCAGCAGGTCATAGTAGGCCCGCATGCCCGCATCGGAGGTCTTGTTGTTCAGGGTGGTGTTGTTGCGGGAGACAATGCCCTCGGTCACAAAGGTATTCATATGGCCGGGGCCGCCGGACCAGGTCATCTCAAAGCCGGGAATGGCGACGACGTTAGACTGGCTCTCATTGAACGCGGCAATAGTGCTCTTGTAGGTGGACCAGCGCTCCTGGCTGTACGCGGTGGCCAAGCTCATGTCGTACAGGGCGCCCTCGGGGTTGGCCTCTCCGGCCTTGTCGAAGTAGTTCGAGTGATCCGTAAAGGCCACAAAGTCCACGTTGGCCTCCTCGGGCAGGCTGCCAATGTAGTCCAGGGCGCTCTGGAGTGTGCCAGAGCCGTCGGAGTACTCACCGGTATGGGAGTGAAGCTGGCCAAAGTAGAACTGGTAGTCCGACTCGCCCACGGTAAAGCTCCAGCTCTTGCTGACGGCCTTGCCATCGGTGCGGGTGACGGTGAGGGTGACGGTGACCCGGCCGTCGGCCATGTCGGCCGCCGGAGTATAGGAGACCCGGCCGGTGGCGGCGTCATAGGCCGCTTCCACTCCCTCGCCATTCACCTCCAGGACGACGGTGGGATTCTCCCCGACGTTGGTGAGGATGGCGGAGATCTCAGGACGCTTGTTCTCCTTGGTCTGGGAGTTGGCGGCAGGCGAAACCTGCGAAATGCCGGGCTCGTCCCTGACCTCGATCTCCACGGTGGAATCGATGGCCATATCCTTGTTGTCCAAGCCGGTCACGGTCACCACCAGCTTCTCGCCGGTGATCAGCTCGGCGGGAATGGTGGCCGTGTAGCGGCTGCCAGAGAGGGTGTACTCCAGCACAGTATCGCCCAGGGAGACCTGGAGCTCCTTTACGCCGAAAAGGGCGTCCACGGTGAAGTGGAGCTGATAATTCTGCCCGGCATAGGCGGGAGCCAGGTTGCCGAAGACGGCCTGGGGATCGTTGACGACGCCGTCGGTGATCTTATCGCTGGAGCAGGGATAGAAGTGATAGGTGAAGAGATCCCGGTCAGTCACAGCGTACATGCCCCAGGTGGTAAAGCCGCCGGAGAAGTACTGGAGGAACTGGGTGTTCCCATCAAAGGCAGCGGTGCGGCTGCCCAGGGTGTAGCCGCCGTTATAGGCGGTAACAGTCCAGTCGGCATCCTCGGTGGCCTCCTCGGAATAGTAGGCGTTGTTGCCCGTGCCCGTAGAGCACAGGTAGCCGAAGGACTCGTTGTGGAACCGGTAGTACGCGCCGTTGCGCTCCACGGTGAAGATCACTGCGCCATTGGAGCACACCGCCTGGCCATTGCTCAGGGTGGCTCCGGCGGAGGAAATGGAGCAGGAATAGACATCCGCCAGGTCGCCGGTCATGCCGGAGAGCACGCCCTTGGCGGCCTGGTTGTAGAGGACGACCTGATCGCCCTCTTCCGGCAGGCCGGGGCGCTCCTGTCCGTCCAGCTTGTAGATAACCACCGGCTTCTGGGAGGTCCCACCGTAGCAGGAGAAAATGCCAATGGTATTGTAGCGGATGGTATTGGCGCCCTTATCCACGCGCGAAGTGATATTGGCGGTGCCGTCCGCTTCGATCGTGATCGTGAAGGAGGCGTTGAGATCCTTCTCCGCCTGGGTGCGCAGCAGGTTGCCGCTCTCCTCCGAGGCGTAGAGGTATCCGGTATTGCTGCCGTTGGTGGCATAGAGGGCGAAGGTGCCCTCTTCCACGCCGGACTCCAGGGTGATGATCTGGGCGTACTCGTCGTAGCTGAGCTTGTCATAGGCTTTGATGACCGGGGCCTGATCCCGGTTGTTGGCCTTCTGGGAGGTGCCCAGGGCGTAATCCAGGTCCCGGGTGACGATGAGGATCTGATCGCCGGAGACCAGCTGGGAGGCGTCGGTCACCAGCTGTGCCTGGTCCTCGCCCAGGACGGGGGGCACATAGATGGTATAAGCGAAGGAGACCTCGCGGCTGTCCTCCATGCCCTCCTTGGTGGCTTTGACGGTGAAGGTGCTGTCCTCGGTGATGGCGATGGGGCCGGTATACTCGGTCCACGCCCCGCCGTTCACCTGGTAGAGGATCGTGGCGCCCTCGGTCGAGCAGGTGAAGGAGATCTCCGTGCCGGAGTAGACCTCACCAGCCTTTACGTCGGCCCGGGGCGCGGCCACCACATTGGCGGGCTGGTCGTTTCCAGTCACCAGGTAGAAGCGCAGTCCGTAATTCTCCTCCGAAGGGCTGTAGAAGGCGGCCCAATAGGTCCCATTCCACATAAGGGAGCCGCCCATGTTGCCGCCCAGGTAGAAGAGGCCGTCCGCCCCGTCCACCGGAGTGAGCGTCCAGAAAACAGGCTCGCTGACCAGGGCCACGTTGGGTCCCTGGCTCTGGGTCAGGTAGCGGCCGTCGGCGGTGGCAAAGCTGTAGTCGCCCGCCTCGCTCACGCCCACGGTCCACACGTCCGCGTCGGTATAGCCGGAGAGCTTGTCGTCGGCAGAGAGGGTGAGCTCAGTCCCCGCCAGGTTCAGGGTGCTGTCCGCGCTGGCCGGCTGGCTGGACAGGCCCACACTGGCGGCGGGGTTGTAGATAATCACCTGATCGCCGGCGGTCAGGGTGTCGGTAAAGCCGCCCGCGCTGCCCGCCGCGTAGAACTGGAAGACATAGGCGGCAGAGTCGCTGAAGCGGTAGGTCGTGAAGTTCCCCTGATAGTACTCCAGGTTCAAATAGGAGCTGCCCACATTGCGCACATAGAAGCCGCTCCCGTCCTCCAGGGCCTCCAGGGTCCACAGGCTGCTGTCGGTGGCGTCGGCTTCAAAGGCCAACTGGTTGAAGCCGGTGGCGGTCAGGTACTCGCCGGCCTCGTTCTGGAAGCTGTAATTGCCCTCGCTGTCCACGGTGACAGACAGCTGGGCCATATCGCTGGTGACGGTGAGCTGGCCGGCCTCCGCTGCGCCGGGGGTGGACGCCAGCTGATTCTCCTTGTCCGCGGCGGGGAACCCGGTGAGGACCGTGCCGCTCTCGGGATGGTAGATGTAGACCACGGCGCCGTCCCCGACCTCATCCATCAGAGTGGCTGACGCGCCGGTGGAGGGCGCGGGCTCTTCCGACGGCTCAGGGGTGGGGGTGGGCTCCGGCGTCTCGCTGGGCTCGGGCTCCTCCGTGGGCTCCGGCGGGTCCACCGGAGTGGCGTCGGGGTCCAGGACCCAGAAGCCCAAGGTCTGGTTTTTCGTATTGCCGGTGGTGTTTACATAGGCCCGCCAGTCGGGCGCGCCGGTATAGACGCCCAAGTAACGGGTCTCGTCATTGGAATCCGGCGAGGCGAGGTAGCCGGTGGCCTCGTCCAGCGTCCAGACCGCAGGAGTATCTCCGATGCGGACGCAATTGTTTTTATTCTCACTGATGTCCAGGTACAGGTAGCCGGCCCCGGTCTGGAGCTGGTAGCCACCCTCCACGGGGATCACGCTCCAGCCATAGTCGGCGCTGCTCCCGGCGGTGGTCAGGGTGGTATCCACCACCGTGCCCAGGTCGCCCAGAGGCTGGTTTAGATTTCCCATACCCGTAGTGGGCAGGACATAGGTGACGTCATCCGCCGTCGTCATGGTGATGGCGACGGTATCCTCCTGGGTAATCTCTTCCAGAGATACCTTCGTCCAGGCCGTGGCCTCGGCAGAAGGGGTTTCCGCGCCCGTGTCATCTGCAAAAACAGTGGCTGGAAACAGAGACAGGGTCATCGCGAGTGCCAGGAAACAGGATAGCGCTTTTTGTGCAATCTGTTTCATTTTTTCCTCCTTTTTCTAAATTCCATTTTCTCACATTCTCTTCGTTACCGGTTTACTCATTATATCAGATGACCACCACTCGTGTCAACCCAGCATAAGCTGTGAACTTTAAATTTATGTAAAGTTTGGCGCGTTTTTTGTAAGGAATTCTTGACATCTGACAAATATCCTTGACAATTGCCTTGTTACACGGTAAACGTCAAAACCGGCGCCCCGGCGAGGCGGTTCTCCAGGGCGCCATGGCGTTTGTCTGTCTTCGGAGATGAGAACGGCCGGTCCTGCCAAAAACGTGCAGGACCGGCCGCTTATAGCAAAAAAGAAGTCAAACCGTTAAATCCCAGTCTGTTGTGATGCCTGCGCTGTCTGGACGGCCTCGAGGCGGTCCCGTCCCAGCTGAACCCAGGACTGGATCCGGGGGAGCTCCCGCTCCATATCCTCCACAAAGCGGTCCCGGTGTGCCTGCCAGCCGGCCTCCAGATAGCCGGGCAACTCCGCCGGGGCCAAATGTCCCTCCGGATCCAGATAAGGGGCGACCCATTGGTCCAGAATATCCTGGACCACGCTGTCTGCCGTCCCGAAATGGACCACAGGCCCCAGCTCGGGGCCGTCCAGGGCGGCAAGGGCTTCCAACGCCGCCCGTACGCCCTGGACCCGCTCCCGGAAGAGGTCCTCGCTGAGTCCGGTCTCGGCGGCCAGGTTCTCCACGTCCGCCAGGATCGCCGCCGTTCCCTCCGCGCACTGGTCGAAATAGGTCTGGGCCTGGTCCAGCTGTGCCTGAGTGGGGGCGTCATAGAGGTAGATCTCGTCGTCCCTGCCGTCCGTGTACCAGAGGATGGACTTGCCGCACATGGCCGCCACATTCCGCACCGGCAGATACACCCGCTCCCGCAGGACAACAGGGGTAATCGGGCGGCCGTTGGCGTCGGCCAGATGCTGCTCCGCTCCATTGAGGGTCACCCGGATATCCGGGCGCAGAGCCACCTCCACCCCCTGAGCCAAATCCTGCTCAAACTGAGCCTGCTCCGCCTGGGTCGGCTCCGGTGGTCCCTCCGGGGTGAACAGGGAGAGGTAGTAGGGCTCGCTCTCCCCGCTGGTGAGGGCCACGGTGTTCTGTTCCTGATCCCAGGTCACGCTTCCGCCCAGCCACTCTCCCACCGAGCGCAGGGGAATGTACACCACGCCCTTCATGGCCAGGGGATAGAGGGAGCGCCCCTCTTCGTCCAAAAAGGCCACCCAAAGGACGTCGTCCACCTGCATGTGGCGGTTCCAGATCTGCGCCCGGGCGGTCTCCGGCCCGGCCTCCGCCGCCACGGGCAGGCACAGTGCCGCCGTCAGCACTGCGGCGCTCAGCGCTTTGGGAAACCAGCTCTTATGCTTCATGATGTTCGCCTCCTGACATATTTGGGTCTTCTAAATAAGATACCGCAAAACGAGGGCGAAATATTTCAATAGCTTTAAAATTTTTCAAGAAAAAGAAATCGAAATAACAAGACTTGTATTCCCCGTTTTTTTCCTTTACAATAGAGTTCAATTCAGGGGAAAGAAGGGACTGACATGAATCCGGCCGACGAGGCATGGGTCCAGCGTTTGTTCGAAGAAAACGCCCCTCTGATCTACCAGGTCGCAGTGCGGAGGCTGGGAGATGAAGAGGGGGCGGAGAATATTGTGCAGGAGGCCTTTTTGGCGTTGGTGGAAAAGCTGGATACTGTCCGAACGCATCCCAACCCATCCGGCTGGCTTCTGAAGGCGGCTCAGTATCTGATTCTCCAGGCCATCCGGGAGAGCGGGAAGCAAAACGCCTGCGAGACGCCGCTGGACAAGTCCGTCCAACAGATCAGTATCCCTTTTTCCTATGCGCCGCCGCTGGGCGAGGTGCTGCCTGCCGGACTTACCCGGCGGGAGCGGCAGCTTCTCATTTGGCGCTATGAGGAGGAGCTGCCCTATGCGGAGATCGCCTCACGTTTAAAGATCCCCATTATGACCTGCCGGACACAGATGTTCCGGGCCAGGTGCCGGTGTAAAACGCTCTGGGCGCAGGAGGACCCTCTTTGACGGGCTGTTCAGTCTTGGGCTCCGACCGATCGGCCCTCCTGCCCCGGCATGGTCAATGCTTCACGACGCTGGACATTCCTTCGCAACTCAGCGTGGATTGGTTCGACATGTACGCAAAAAATAGCTGGATCATTTGCCGGATATCCACCATTTTTGTGTAGGGCCCCTGCTTTTCGATGAACGCTCCGGCAATTTCATCCTGGAGCTCTTGCAGCAGCGCAGTAATCGAATCGCAAAAGAGCTGCGCCGGACCTGTGCACAGGTCCGGCGCAGCTCTTTTTGTCTTATTTGCCTACGTCCGGCAGTTCCGCCGGTACTCGGTGGGCAGGATCTGAGCCACGTCCTTAAAGGCCTTGGTGAATTTTCCCTGGGTCTCGTAGCCCACTTGGGCGGCAATGGATGCGACGCTCTCGTCGGTCTCCCGCAGCAACGTCATGGCCCGGCGCACCCGGTACTCCTTCATATAGGTGGCGATGGGCTGTCCATAGACCGCTTTAAAGATCTCTTTTAGGGCACAGGTGTTGATAAGATACTCTTTGGAAAGCTCCTCAATGGTATAGCGCCGCTCCAGATGCGTGGTAAGCAAGCTGTGGATTGCCCGGACCGCCTCTGTCTGCCGGGAGATATCCTGTGTCAACTCCCGCCCGTCTGCTGGAAGGGCGCCCAGATAGAGCAGCAGCTCCTGGAGCTTGAGTCTGAGGTAAGCCAGACGCAGTTCCGGCGGCGCGGCATAGAGAGGGGCGAAAATCCACTCCAGCTCCTGGCTGGCGGGGAGCACCAGGGGCCTTTGCCCGCAAAACCGTTCCTCCAAAGCCGCAGTTCGAAATCCCGCACAGCGCAGGATCTCCGGGCAGGCCTCCTCCAGGCGCGCCAAGTCTACCCACAGCGCAATCCCTGCGGCATACCCCGCCGGGAAGGACCACTCGGAAGCGGCGCAGCCGTCCATACCGTGCAGGGACAGCTCCCCGGCCCCCAGATAGACCGCCGTTCCAGCCGCCGTGTTCCAGCCCACCCGGCCAGCCCGGCAGTAGAACAGGTTCAAAGCCCGGGCATTGACGCGGTGACAGAAGGACGCGCCGCAGCCCTGGAACTGGCAGAAGCTCCCATGCACACCGTGATAGACTTCATAGAGCTCCATCTTTCCCCGGCCTTTCGGGCCAGCCGGAAGCGGCTGAATCCCGCGCTCTCCATCCGGCGCCGTACCGTTCCGGAATTCCACCGCCACGGTCCCCTCCGGCACGTCCTGGAGCGCCCGCTCCAACCAGGCGATTTCCTCCCGCCGCATAACTTCCCTCCTATGTCGAGGGGCAGGCGATCTCCACCAAAGCCTCAATCATATGGTGGAGCAGCTGGGCCTGCGCCGTCTCGGCGGCCTTATAGTAGACCTCCTTGCCCTCCCGGCGGCTGACAATGAGCCCGCCGCTCTTGAGCTGCTTGAGATGGTGGGACACCGCGGGGCTGCTCATATTCACCATAGAGGACAGATTGATGACGCACTCCTCGCAGTGGCACAGCAGCCAGAAGATCCGGATGCGGCTCCCATCCCCCAGCTGTTTGAAAATGTCCGCCGCGGTCTGGAACTCGTCCACGCTGGGCATGTTGTCCAGCTCCTGCTCAATGCTCTGACCGTGGTCGTGGGGCAGTTTGATTGACATGGGCTCCTCCTCCCTTTTTATTTATTGTACCACAGATGGAGCGGGTGGGGAACCAGGTTCTTTTCTCGCTCCGGGTGATTCGCCCAATTGGCAGAATTTTTAGCCCAATCGGCAGGACCGCTCTCCCGGCACTTGACAAAGAACTTTCCACTGTATATAATGAAACTAGATTAAACGATTATTTAATTATTAATTTTATTAACCTGCTGGAAAGGAGCATCCCACTATGAAAAAGACCTACAAGATCGATGTGGACTGCGCCAATTGCGCCAACAAGATGGAACAGGCCGCTCAAAAAACCGAAGGCGTCAAGACTGCCACGGTAAACTTCATGACCCTGAAGATGGTTGTGGAATTCCTGGAGGGACACGATCCCAAGGCCGTCATGCAGGCCGTGCGCAAGAACTGCAAGCGGGTGGAGTCCGACTGTGAGGTCTACCTTTCATGAGCCAATCCCCTCCCCGCCGGGAAACGCCCTCCGCCCTGCCGGAGGGCACTTTTCCGCACAATATATAAACGATTAATTATTGATTAAATTGATTGAGGCGATCGTTATGACCAAAAAACAAAAAATCATGCTTGGGCGCATCCTGGCAGCGGTAGCCCTGCTCATCGCCCTGCATTTTGCTCCGGTCACCGGCTGGGTCCGGTTTGGGCTCTACCTGATCCCCTATCTCGTCATCGGGTACGATATCCTGCTCAAGGCTCTGAAAGGCATTCGCAACCGCCAGGTCTTTGACGAGAGCTTCCTGATGGCGGTCGCTACCCTCGGCGCGATTGCTCTGGCGCTCTATGAGGACAGCGGCGACTACACCGAGGCGATCGCCGTTATGCTTTTCTATCAGGTGGGCGAGTGGTTCCAGAGTTACGCCGTGGGCAAGAGCCGCCGGAACATCAGCGACCTGATGGACATCCGGCCCGACTACGCCAATGTGGAGCGGGAGGGCCGGCTGGAGCGGGTGGACCCGGATGAGGTGGAAATCGGCACCGTCATCGTGGTCCAGCCCGGCGAGAAAGTCCCCATCGACGGTATCGTGGTGGAGGGCGCCTCCTCCCTGAACACCGCCGCCCTCACCGGCGAGTCCCTTCCCCGGGACACCCAACAGGGGGATGAGATCATCAGCGGGTGCATCAACATGACCGGCCTGCTCAAGATCCGCACCACCAAAGAATTCGGCGAATCCACCGTATCCAAAATTCTGGATCTGGTGGAGAACGCCTCCTCCCGCAAGTCCAAATCGGAGGATTTCATCTCCAAATTTGCCCGCATCTATACCCCGGCCGTGTGCGGCAGCGCCCTGGTACTGGCCGTCCTGCCCCCGCTCATCCGGGTATTCGTCCTGGGCCTGAGCGCCGGTTGGGAGACCTGGGTCTACCGGGCCCTTACCTTCCTGGTGGCCAGCTGCCCCTGCGCCCTGGTCATCAGCATCCCCCTCTCCTTTTTTGCCGGCATCGGCGGGGCCAGCAAGGCCGGTGTGCTGGTGAAGGGTTCCAATTACTTGGAGACCCTGTCTCAGACGAAGATCGTGGTCTTCGACAAGACCGGCACCCTCACGCAGGGCGTGTTTGAGGTCAACGGCATCCACCACAGCGAGATGGAGAACGCCAAGCTGCTGGAGTATGCCGCCTTGGCCGAGAGCGCCTCCAGCCATCCCATCAGCAAAAGCCTTCAGCGGGCCTACGGCAAAGAACTCGACCGCAGCCGGGTCCGCAATATCCAGGAGATCAGCGGCAGCGGCGTCATTGCCCAGGTGGACGGCCTGGAGGTGGCCGCCGGGAACGACAAGCTCATGGACCGTCTGGGCATTTCCTATATCCCCTGCCACAGCGTAGGCACCATTATCCATCTGGCCATCGGCGGCAAGTACGCCGGGCATATCGTCATCTCCGACGTGGTGAAGCCCCACTCCAAGGAGGCCATCCAGGCTCTGAAGGCCGCTGGGGTACGCAGGACAGTAATGCTCACCGGCGATGCCAAGGCGGTGGCCGACCAGGTGGCCGCCGGTCTGGGCGTCGACCAGGCGTACAGCCAGCTGCTCCCGGCCGGCAAAGTGGAAAAGGTGGAGGAACTGCTCAGCGAAAAGCCGGAGAAGGCCAAGCTGGCCTTTGTGGGCGACGGAATCAACGACGCGCCGGTGCTCCGCCGGGCCGATATCGGCATCGCCATGGGCGCCATGGGCTCCGACGCGGCCATCGAGGCCGCCGACGTCGTCCTCATGGATGACGACCCCCTGAAGATCGCCACTGCCATCCGCATCTCCCGGAAATGCCTGGGCATTGTCTATCAGAACATCATCTTCGCCATCGGCATCAAGCTCCTCTGCCTGGTGCTGGTGGCCCTGGGATTTGCCAATATGTGGCTGGCCATTTTCGCCGATGTGGGCGTGATGATCCTGGCTGTCCTCAACGCGATCCGGGCCTTGTTCGTCAAAAATTTGTAATCCCCGCGCCGCCCGTCTGGCAGAGGCTCTGCCAGACGGGCTTTTTTCGGAACCTGGAGCGCACGCGCTTCCTATCCCTCCTCGCGCCATATCAGGAAGTTTTTTTCAGGTGGCTCATTGACATTTTCCCCTCTTTTCGATATAGTATCTTCGTCCCATCAGAAATCGATTTGAACCGAGCCATTCAGGATGCAGGCCCAGTTCCAGAAAGGAGATATGGACATGAGAGAGAGAGACAAGCGTGTTGCATCCATGCTGCACCGGGACATTGCCATGCTGGCCCTCTTCCTGGCAGTCTTTCTGGGGATCAGCGTCTTTGCGTTTTCCCAGGTACAGGCCATTGTGGAGGACCCCGGCACGGCTGTACTCCTGACCGCCGCGTTCTTGCTGGTGGTCGTAGTCCTCACCAGCTCCATCGGCTGGGTGATCGCCTACCTCATCCGCAGCCAGAAGGAGATCTATCCGGAGGATCTGCACTATCAGGATCTGATCCGCAGCCAGAAGGAGGATGGAACGCGGTGAAAAAGCGCAATTGGAAGGACCTCTTTATGACGGTCTTTGACGTGATGTTCGTGTTGGTGCTATGCTTTGTCATTCTGCTGACCACCATGCTGGTCACTCAGGGCGGCGGGGAAGAACCTTTCACCGGCTACACCATAAATGTGCCCATCCTGTGCGGCGTGGTCGTCGCCCTGGTGGGCTATCTGTGCTTTTTGCTCAAGGTAAGTATCGGGATGCTCCGGGACCTGATCCGGCATTATTTCAGCCGCCACTCGGCCCCCGGTGCGGAAAAGGAGGAGAAGTAATGGTCACCGTCATCAACGCCGCCGCCTGGATCCTGTGCATTGTCATGGGCGTGCTCCTGTTTGGCGACTTTATTCGGACCGAGCGCTTCTTCGCCCAGGAGAAGAAAAAGGAAGCCGAGAAGGAGGAGAATGGTCATGGCCACGACTGAGAAACCAAAGGCCCCGGCCGTCCGGGTACGCCGGGTCCTGGGGCCCCTGCATGTGTGGGCCCTGGGCGTGGGCATCGTGCTGGTGGGCGACTTCATGGGCTGGAACCTGGGCATTCAGCAGGGCGGCTCCCTGGCCTCTCTCATCGGATTGTGGATCATGGGCTGCATGTACGCCGGGCAGGTCATGATGGTCTCGGAGATGGGAACGGTCATGCCCGAGGCCGGCGGACAGTACACCATGGCCAAGTACCTGCTGGGCCCTCTGGCCGCCTTCAACGTGGGCCTTATGCAGGTCTTTGAGTACACCATGCTGGCCGCCGGCGACGTGATCGTAGTGGGTCAGCTGCTCAACTCGGTCCTGCCCGGGGTACAGGTGCTCCCCTTTACCATTCTGACGCTGCTGGTGCTGGCCTTCATCAACTACCGGGGCGCCCAGGCCACCCTGACCCTGAATTTCTTCATCACGGCAGTGGCGTTCATCAGCATCATCGTACTCCTGTTCTCCACCAACTTCTGGGATCCCCAGGCCACCCTGATCCAGCTCAAGGAGTTGACCAACGGCCTGCCCTACGGCAAGCTGGGCCTGATGGCCGCCATTGGCTACTCCTGCTGGTTCTTCCTGGGTATCGAAGGCACTGCCATGGCCGCCGACGAGTGCCGCAGCCCGAACCGGGCCATCCCCTTGGGCGCGATTGTGGGCCTGACTACCCTGCTCATTGGCGGCACGGTGACCTGGTTTATCTGCTCCGGCCTCATCCCCGCCGGGGAGCTGGGCAATTCGGTCTATCCCCTCTACGAGGCCGCTCTGGCCACCGGCAAGCTCTATGTCTTTGTGGCCCTCTTCGTGGGCACCATTCTCTCCTGCCTGGCCAGCGCCAACGGCTGTATCAACGACTCCAGCCACGCCTGGGCCGCCCTGTCCCGGGACACCCTGCTCCCCAACCTCTTCGCCAAGGAGCACCCCAAGTATAAGTCCAACTACCGGGCTATCATCTTCCTGCTGCCCATCGCGCTGGTCTTTGCCATGACGGGCCTTCTGGACCAAGTGGTCACTTTCTCCATCTTCTCGGCCCTGATGGTGTACCTGCTCACCTGTCTGATGATGTACCGCTTCCGCAAGATGTACCCCATGGGCACGGTGAAGCGCACCTTTGTGGCCCCCCT
Source organism: uncultured Oscillospiraceae bacterium (assembly GCA_944386885.1). Classification (GTDB taxonomy): domain Bacteria; phylum Bacillota; class Clostridia; order Oscillospirales; family Oscillospiraceae; genus Pseudoflavonifractor_A. Next base: position 18,071 of record CALXCU010000151.1, read on the forward strand.
CTTTCCCCTTCTGCCCGCGGTGGTGGCCATCATCGTGGTGTGCGGCCTGTTCGGCCTGCACCTGAACTACGGTATCAACCTAATTTCCGGCGCGGTGTTCTACCTGCTCTCCTCCATCTGGTTCCTCAAGCGCCGGGCCAAGTTCCTGGACCGGGACCATCTGCTGGAGCCCGGCCTGAAAAAATGGGGCAAGCCCAAGTGGATGTAAGGGCCCCATTCCCCCGCTCTGCCCGGGAAAAATACAGCCCGGCTGGCTTCCCTCAGGGGAGGCCAGCCGGGCTTCTTTCTTTAGGGGTTGACCACATGGATGGGCCGTCCTGCCAGATAGGACTTTACATTTTCCACGGTGCAGTCCATGATGCGCTGCCGGCTCTCCTTCGGCGCCCAGGAGATATGGGGCGTCAGGATGCAGTTGGGCGCCGTCAAAAGGGGGTTGTCCGGCCGGATAGGCTCGGTGTCTACCACATCCAGGCCCGCTGCGGCCATTTTTCCGCTCTTCAGGGCATCGGCCACATCCTGCTCCTGAATGAGCTGACCCCGGGCGTTGTTGATGAGGATGACCCCGTCCTTCATCTTGGCGATGGCCTCCCGGTTGATGAGATGCATGTTCTCCGGCGTCAGGTTGCAGTGCAGGGAGATCACATCGGATTGGGCATAGAGGGTGTCCAAATCCACATAGGTCCCAATCTCCCGCCCGCTCTCGGTGGGATGGACATCGTAGGCCAGGATCTCCATGCCCAGGGCCTTCGCCACCCGGCCCTCTGCCTGGCCGATGCGCCCAAAGCCGATGATGCCCATGGTCTTCCCCTCCAGCTCGATGAGGGGATAGTCCCAGTAGCACCAGTCCGGGCAGCGGCTCCACGCCCCGGCGTGGACGGACTGGTCGTGGTGGCCGATATGGTGGCAGATTTCCAGCAGCAGGGCGATGGAAAACTGGCTCACCGACGCGGTCCCATAGGAGGGGACATTGGAAACCGAGACGCCCTTTTCTTTTGCACAGGCGCAGTCCACCACATTATATCCGGTGGCCAGCACCGCAATGTACCGGATCCCCGGGCAGGCGGAGAACACCCTTCGGCTCAGGGGCGTCTTATTGGTGATGACCACTTCCGCCTCCCCAATCCGCCGGATGATCTCCTCCTCATCCGCGGGGCTGGTGCGGTCATAGACCGTCAGCTCTCCCAGCTCTTCCAGTCCGCCCCAGCTCAGATCGCCGGGATTCTCCGTATAGCCGTCCAAAACAACCATTTTCATTTCTTCACCCTCCCAGTCTCCGGCTCCTCCTCCAGCAGATAAGGGCCCAGCTCCTCCGGATTCAGGGGCCTCAGTTCCTCCGGCACGAACAGGCCGTCCTTCCGGATCAAAACGCCGTCGAACCAGACCTCTCCCCCGCCGTCCTCCGCCGCGTGAGACTGCACCAGGTCCCAGTGAATGGCGGAGGGGTTGATTTCGCTGTTCCCCGGGGTAAAGTGCAGCGTTTTGGCCCGTTTTTCATCAAAAATGGTGTCCAGCGTCGTCCGGGTCAGGAAGGGATTGAAACCCAGGGAGAACTCCCCGATCCGCCGGGCGTTGGCGTCCGTATCCAATATCTCGTTCATCCGCTTGGTATCGCTGGAAGTGGCCTCTACAATGATACCACGCCGCAGTACCAAATGGACATCCCGAAAAATGGTCCCCTGCATTTCCGAGGGCACATTGTAGGTGATCTCCCCCTCGGCGCTGTCCACTACCACGGGCATCCCCATCTCCCCGCAGGGGACATTGCGCTGACCGCAGCGGGGCACGCCGGCGCACAGATCTTTCACAGAGAAGGTCAGGTCCGTCCCCGGCGCCAGAATGCGCACCTGATCCGTACGGGCGGCCAGTTTGGCCAGCGGCTCCACCTTTTGGCACATGCGCCGGTAGTCCAGGCAGCAGGCCCGGAAATAGTAGTCCTCCATCTCCTCCGTGCTCATACCGGCGGCCTGGGCCATGGCGGCGTTGGGATAGCGCAGCACACACCATTTGGTCTTGGGAATGCGCACGCCGAAGTGGAGCTGGCCGTAGTAGGTCTCGTAGAGGGCCATTTGGCCCGGTTCGATCCCCGCCCACTCGCGGAGGTTTTCTTTTTTCCGCACCACGATATAGGCGTCCATCTCCTCCATGCGGTATCTCTGATAGCGCAGCCAGTCCTGAAGATACGCCTGGGTGGCATGGGCGATCACCGAGCGGTTCATCCGCATGGACTGGTGGGTCACAAAGGGCAGGCCCCCCGCTGCAAAGGCCGCCTCCACCAGGGCCGTCCCCAAATCATCCGCCCCGTCCCAGACGTCAATGAGCACCTTTTCCCCCGGCTGAAGGGAGACGGAATAGCCGATCACCTGGGCGGCCAGCTTGGCAAAACGCGGATCCATAGTTCCTCCTTTTCTGCACTTTGAAAAAGCGCGCGGCGCAGAAGTCCAAGCCCTATGCCGCTTCTGCGCCGCGCTGTCTGTATCGAATGTTCTGCTCTACTGGGCCTGATTCTGCCGCATCTGGGCCTCCAGAGCCTCTACCCGGCGGCGGATCTCCGCCACATCCTCCGGGCTGAGCTCCACGCTGGCCGCCTGGATGTCCGCCTCGATCTGCTCAGGCTTGTGGGCGCCGCAGATGACGTTAATGAAGTCCCCCTGAGCCAGCAGGAAGGACACCGCCAGGTCGGTCAGTGAGCAGTGGTTCTTCTCACACAGATCGGCCAGGCCGTCCACAAAATCAATGGCCAGCGGGTAGTTCTCCGGCTTCCACCACAGGAGCTTGGTGCGGGCGTCCAGGGGGTCTACCTGGTAATCCTTGCGGTATTTTCCCGTGAGAATGCCCCGCTCCAAGGGGGAGTAGGCGTGGAAAGCCATGCCGTACTTCCGGCACAGGGGGAGGAGGTTGGTCTCCACAAACTCCCGCTCCAGGATATTGTACTTGCGCTGGAGGATGTCGATCTCACAGCCGCAGGCCAGGTACTCCTCCACCTGCTCCGGCTTGGCGTTGGACATGCCGATGGCCCGGATATAGCCCTCCTGCTTCAGGCGCATCAGGGCCTCCACCGTCTCCTCCACCGGGGTCAGGAAGGGGGCGCGGGCTGGGTTATGGGGATAATAAATGTCGATATAGTCGGTACCCAGCCGCTTCAGGCTGCGGAGGATCTCCTCCCGGATCACGCTGGCCGAGACGTTGATGTAAATGCTCTCGCCGCCCTTGTCACCCCAATAGGTTCCCTCCTTCTTGTCCCAGATCATGCCGCATTTGGTGGAGATCACCGCGTCGTGGCGCCGGCCGGCAATGGCCCGGCCGATAATCTCCTCGCTGTGCCCGAAGCCGTAGAGGGGGGCCGTGTCGATCAGGTTAATCCCATGGTCCAGAGCATATTGGATTGCGCGGACCGACTCCGCGTCGTCGGTGCCGTTCCACCAGGCCCCGCCGCCAATGGACAGGCCGCCCATGGAGATGCGGGATACCTGGATGCCTGAGTGTCCAATTTTCATATAGCGCATCCCAACACCTCCCATCAATAAATGCCGTTGTCCAGATGCATCACGCCGTTGACACCCGCATCACTCCCATGGTGGTGTTTGAAGATCACGCAGGCCCTGGCGTTGGACACCCGGTGCCCCACCACCGTCTTGACCACGTCGTCCAGATCTTTGATCAGGGTGCGCTTTTGGTTTTCCGTGCGGGCCGGCGGCGCGTAGAGGAAAAAGTAGACGCAGCCCGGCGCGTTGGCGTACTGATTCTCAGGGGGAATCTCGATGAGCATCATGGACTTCTTCTGGAAGCACTTGGAGATGGAGGCCTCCGAGAGCTCAAAGAACTTCTGTTTCTCCTCGGGGGTAAACTGGATGTTGGAAAAAATCGTGACACAAGACATAAGTTCCGCTTCCTTTCTTTTCTCTGCATGGATTGGATCCCGCACTTTAAGGTCACAGGACCTCGCGGGCGGCTTGTGAAAAAGCAGTCAGCTCTTCGTGAGTGGTATGGACCGAAATGGAGCAGTCCGGCGCCAGGAGGAAGGGAATGTCCTTCATCTTTTTCAAGGTCACCCGGGTCAGCTCGGCGATATGTCCGGCCTGATTCTGGCCAAAGGGGCGCTCGTCTACGCCGCCCATGGGGGTGATGCGCCCCAGCCAGCCGGGGGCGCTGTCCAGAGGCGGGTTGCCCGTGGCGCTCTCCGGCCAGTGGAGAATATCGATGGGATAATCTGCAAACCACTCGGGATTGCAGTAGATCCCGCAGTCGTGGACCATGATCTTACAGGGTTTGAGAGCCTCGATGAGCTCCAGATCATAGGGCCGGACGAATTCCTCCCACTCTTCGCGGGTGAGGTATCCCGTGCGGGAGAGGCCGGTGGCGGCATAGAACACGCCGTAAATGCCGGTCTTGACCAGCTCCTGGGCATAGGCGGCCAAAGTGCGGGTAATGTTGCGCAGGGCCGTGTGGACCTGCTCCGGGCAGGTCTGGATCAGTGTGACCATCAGATCCTCCCGGGTGGCCGTCCGGTAACGGCCGATGGAGTCCACCGCGCACATCTTCTGAAAGACCGCCGCGGGACAGAAGATGCTGGGGAAAACCGGTACGTCGTCCTCCAGGCCCTCTACAATCAGCCGGGCGGCCTCCACCTGCTCCGCCAACGGCGGGCTGGAGGCGGGCATCTCCACGATCTTTTCCAGATCGGCCGCGCAGGTGATGGGGGCTTTGGTGCAGGGGGCCACCACGCCGCCCCGGTAGTCGGCATAGTCGAACTCGCCGCCCCAGACCTCCTCATAATAGGTGGCCCGATTCTGGGCCTTCACATAGTCCCAGTCATATCTGCGCTGAAAAGCCAGCATAGAATCGGCAAAATCCTTGGCGCCGCTGTGCTCCGTCTCCAGGAAGTGGCGCCAGGCCGACACCGGCGGCCGGTCTGCCAGCTCCCCGCGGAGGACCGCCTCCACCCGCTCTCGTTTGCTCCACATGTTCTTGATTCCTCCTTAAACTATGTCTGGCGGCCGGTGGGCCGTCCCCTCTATTGCGAATAAAGGAAGCAGGCCACGCTGTGGTCTTTTTCCACCGCCTTTAACTCCGGCCGCTCCGTCCGGCACCGCTGGGTGCAATGTTGACAGCGGGAGGCAAGCGGGCAGCCCGGCTGGCGCCCGATGGGGCTGGGAATATCCCCCTTGAGCTCGATCTGCTCTTTTTCCTCAAAGGGACTGCTGGGCGGGATGGCAGAGAGCAGCGCCTGCGTATACGGGTGCAGCGGCCGCTGGTAGATATCCCCCGCCGGACACAGCTCCACAATATGGCCCAGGTACATGACCGCGATGGTGTCGCTGATGTAGCGGATGACGCTCAGGTCGTGGGAAATGAACAGGTAGGTCAGGTGGAACTCCTGCTGCAGCCGGATGAGCAGATTGAGCACCTGGGCCTGCATGGACACATCCAAGGCCGAGACCGGCTCGTCGCACACCAAGAGCTCCGGTCCCACGGTCAGCGCCCGGGCGATGTTGATCCGCTGCCGCTGTCCGCCGGAAAACTCATAGGGATAGCGGTGCATGTGGTACTGATCCAGTCCCACCGCCTGGATCAGCTCCAGGGCCCGCTCCAGGCGGCTCATGCCCTCGGGCTGGATGTTATGGATGATAAACGGCTCCATTACGCTCTGGGCCACCGTTTTGCGAGGGTCCAGAGAGGAATACGGGTCCTGGAAAATCATCTGGATCCTGCGGTGCATGTTCTTTCTTTCCTTGCCCCGCATCTGGGAGATATCCTGTCCGTCCAGAAAGATCTTCCCCTCTGTGGCCTTATGAAGGGAGACAATGCACCGGCTCAGGGTGGATTTCCCGCACCCCGACTCGCCGATCACGCCCAGTGTCTCTCCCCGGTGGATCTGGAGGGAGACGTCGTCCAACGCATAGAGAAATTGCTTGCGCTCTCTATTTCTCCCTTGAATCGGGAATGTTTTGGTTAAATGCTCCACCTCCAACAAAACGTCGCGCTCAGCCATGCCGCTTTCCCCCCTCTCGCTCCAGCCTGTGCTCCCGGGTCTGGAGGAGGCAGGCCACACAGTGCCCATTCCCCAAATCTACCGGCTCCGGGACCACTTCTGCACACTGGGGCTGGGCATATTTACACCGGTCCCGGAAATTGCATCCCTTCCCCACCAGGCGCAGGTCGGGCGGCATGCCCTCAATGGTGGACATGGGCTCCTTGGGCGTGTCGTTGAGGGCGGGCATGGAATCCATCAGCCCCCAGGTATAGGGGTGCATCGGGTTGGAATAGAGCTCCTTTACTGCGGCCTGCTCCACAACTCTGCCCGCATACATGACCATGACCCGGTCGCACATCTCCCAGACCACCCCCAAATTGTGGGTGATGAGCATAATGGCCGTATGGGATTCGGTCTGCAGCTGCTTCATGAGCTTCAAGATCTGGGCCTGCATCGTCACGTCCAGGGCGGTGGTGGGCTCGTCGGCAATGATGAGCTTGGGCTTTCCGCACAGGACCATGGCAATGGCCACCCGCTGGCACATTCCGCCCGAGAGTTCAAAGGGATAGGAATTCAGCCGCTTCTCGGGGTCCGGGATACCTACCTTGCCCAGGGCCTCGGCGCTGATGCGCCGGGCCTCCTCCTTGGTAATGTTCTCATGGGCCTGGATGGCTTCTACCATCTGATCGCCGATTTTGAAGACCGGGTCCAGCGTGGTCATGGGGTCCTGAAAGATCATGGCCACATCCTTGCCCCGGAATTCCCGGAGCTGATTCTCATTCAGCGCGCGCACATCGGCTCCGTTGAAGTGGACCGTTCCGTCCACAATCTTCCCCGCCTTGCTGGCCAGCAGGCGCATAATGGAGGCCGACATCACGCTCTTTCCGCACCCGGACTCCCCCACGATGCCCAGGGTCTCCCCCTCATCCACCGTGAAGCTCACGCCGTCCACCGCCTTGGAGATCCCGCTGGCGGTATAAAAATAGGTGCGCAGGTTTTTTACCTCTACCAAATGCTTGTCCACACGCGCTCCCTCCTAGCGTTTCATCTTGGGGTCCAGCGCATCGCGGATTCCGTCGCCCGTCAGGTTGAAGCCCAGCACGGCCAGCAGAATAAAGGCGCCGGGCAGAAAGGCCACGTGGGGCGCGGTCCCCAGGAAGGAGTTACCCGCCCGGAGGATATTCCCCCAGGAAGGGGTGGGGGCAATGATGCCCAGCCCCAGGAAGCTCAGGCCCGCCTCGGAGAGGATGGCGCTGGCAATGTTCAGTGTGAAGTACACGATAATAGGGGACATGGCGTTGGGGAGGATGTGCCGGATAACCAAGCGCAGATGGGAGGCCCCCAGGACGCGTTCTGCGTTGCAGTACTCCTCATTCTTTAGAATCGTGACCTGTCCCCGCACCACGCGGGCGAATTTGGGCAGGCTGCTGATCCCCAGTGCCAAAATCACATTGAGCGCCCCATTGCCCAGTACAGTCACTAAGACGATGGAGAGCAGGATCGACGGGAAGGCAAACATGCCGTCTACGATCCGCATAAGGACAGAGTCCACCGCGCCCCCCGCATAGCCGGCCACCAGGCCCACGACCAGGCCCAGAAGGCATCCCACTACGCTGGCCCCGGCTGCGATGATGATGGAGGTCCGGGAGCCGTAGATAATGCGCGCGAACAGATCCCGACCGAACTCATCCGTACCGAACAGGTGGCCAGGCGAGAGGGGGGGCAGCAGGCGGTTCGGCAGGTCCAGTTCGTTGGGCGACTGCTGTGCCACCAGGGGCGAAAACACGGCGATGAACACCATGAACGCCACGATGATCAGACCCACTACCGCCGCGCGGTTCCGGCAGAATTTCCGCCAGAGGCTGTTGGCCTTTTCCTCCCGTTTGAACAGCGCCTCGCTGGATATGGCGCGCTCGGAAGCCGCTGTATTGGTCGTATTCATGGTTCACCCCCCCTAAATCTTGACTTTGGGCTGGATCAGCATGTAGAGGATATCCATCAGCAGGCTGATCACAACGTTTACCACTGCCAGCGTCAGGATAGCCCCCTGCACCAGGGCGTAATCCCGGGTGTTGATAGCGGTGGAGATCAGCGTCCCCATCCCGGGCCAGGAGAAGATATTCTCCGTCATAATGGCGCCGGAGAAGGAGATGCCCAGCTGCACGCCAAGGATGGAAATAATGGGCGGCAGGGCGTTTTTAAACGCGTGCTTCCAGATGATCCGCCGCTCCTTCACACCTCTGGCCCGCAGCGCCCGGATGTAGTCGTTGTTGATGGTATCCAGCATGCTGGAGCGGGTGGTGCGGGTGAAAGTGGCCATAGGAGCCAGCGCCAGGCAGAGGCAGGGCAGGAGCATATGGGAGGCTACATCGCCAATCCCCTGGTCCAGAGACCCCATCCCCATCACCGGGAGCAGTCCCAGCTGGACGCTGAAGACAAAGATGCTCATGATTGCGATCCAGAAGACCGGCATGGACGCCCCCAGCAGGGCAAAAAAGGTACATAGGTGGTCGATGATGGAATTCTGCCGCAGGGCAGACACCGTCCCCAGCACAATTCCACCCACCAGCGCAATGATCAGTCCTGTAAAGGTAATCAGCAGCGTCTTGGGGATCCGGTCCAGAATTAGGCTGAACACGGGCTCGTTATAATTTAGTGAAGTTCCAAAATCACCCCTGCATATATCGCTGACATACATGACAAACTGTTCCGGGATGCTCTTATCCAGACCCAGGCTGGCCTGCAGCTCTGCAATCACCTGGGGATCAGCCTCGGGGCCGGCCAGCACGGAGACCGGATCGCCTGGGATGACGCGTGTGATCACAAAGGTAATGGAGACAACGATCAGCATCGTAGGAATCAATTGAAGAAGACGTTTCCATACTAAGCGCAGCATATCTGACCCACCTATCTGTGATCGGGTTACGGTTCTTTCCAGGCGTTATAGGTCTCGCCATTGCAGATGAGGAACCAGTTGTCAAAATCGGTCATGTGGACTCCCTTGCGCACGCCCCAGCAGGGATACTGGTCGGCAAACCAGATGCCCGGGCAGTCCTCCATGGCCATTTCCAGCAGCTGGTGATAAATCTCAGTCCGCTCCGCCTGATCGGTGATGGCCAGGGCCTCCAGGTTCAGCGCGTCCCACGCCTCATTAATATAGGGGCCTGGATTATAGGAGGCATGAGCCTTGGAGGAGTCAAAGCTGTAGCCCAGGGAGAAGGCCGGGTCGGTGGAAGAGGCGGTGATGCCGCCCAGATACAGCTCGCCGTTGCCCGAGTGGACCTTGTCGTTGTAGGTGGCGGTCTCGGTGGCATCCAAGATCACGTCCACATTCAGATTTTCCTTCCACAGCTGCTGGAGCACCACGCCGATGCGGTCCCGCTCCACCGAGGCGGCATAGCTCAGGGTGATCTCAAAACCGTCCGGATAGCCGGCCTCCGCCAGGAGCTGCCGGGCGGCTTCGGGGTCGTAGTCGGGCACCAGATCCTGAAGAGACTCGTCATAGGCCCAGGAATTCTGGGGCAGGGGGATTTTGGTGTACTCCGCGGTCCCGTCTGCAAAGGCGGCGTCGATGAGGGCCTGGCGGTCGGTGGCCATGGACAGCGCCTGGCGTACCCGCAGGTCGGTGGTGGGGCCGTTCTCATAGCTGAAGGCGATGGTGTTCATCTGTACCTTGTTCAGGGACACCAAGTCCAGATTGGGGTCGTCCAGGACCTGCTGGAGGGAGTCACTGGACAGCGACAGGGCCAGATCGATCTCCCCGGTGATGAGGGCATTGAGACGCTGGTTGGCGTCCTGGATCACTTTGAAAACCACTTTGTCTAAGTACGGGCGGTTGCCCCAGTAGTTCTCATTGCGGACCATGGTGGTCTGCTGGTCAATCTCGTGGCTCTCCAGCTGGAACGCGCCGGTGGAGATCACATGAGCGCCGAACTCATCTCCCCAGCCCTCCACCTCTTCCTGAGGAACGATGATGAAGTTGGGCAGGGTGATCTCGTAGAGCAGCGTGGCCGTGGGCTGATAGAGGGTGAATGTGACTTCGAACTCGCCGGTGGCCTCCACTTTTTCCACAAACCCCAGCGTATTGTTTACATGCTCTTTGTTGCGCATAAAGGAATAGGCCACGTCCTCTGCGGTCATCAGGCGTCCATCCTGGTATTCGCCCTTTTGGAAATGCACGTCGTCCCGCAGCTGGAACACCCACTGCAGACCGTCCTCACTGGTCTCCCAAGAGGTGGCCAGATTGGGGAGAAATTCTCCCTTGCCCTCGGGATCGTGGATGATCAGCGTGTCGCCCAGTTGTTGGCAGACCACATAGGCATTGTAGCCGGAGATCCGCAGCGGATCCAGCGAAGTAGGGGCTTTGTCCATGGAGATGGTCAGCGTCCCCCCTTCCACCGGTTCCGCCGACCGGCTCTCTTCCAGCTTGTCCAGGGCAGCTACGGGCGTTCTGCCCGTTCCGCTCTCTCCGGCACTGTTCTCGGGCTCCTGCGTGCCGTCGGCGCCGCATCCGCCGACGGCTGTAAATAAGAGCGCAGACGCCACCAAGAGTGACATGAGCTTCTTCGGGGAAAAACCAGTCTTCGCCATTTTTGTTTCACACCTTTCCTTTTCTCCGGTTTTGCCTGTGGGGCCATCCTGCCGATGGAGCAGCCCTCTGGTGCAGTCATCTGAATACTTGGCAGTTTGTATAAATTATTTTGCCAATTTTTCAAAAACTGCGTGAAGTTTTCCCAAAGCCAGAATAGCATAAATACTCCGCCAGATAAAACACCTTTTTCCCTGCTCCTCCCACAACTATTTGACTGTTGAAATTCTCTAATTGCCTTTAATTTATTGTAAAACCCCAAAATTCTACTCATTTTATTGACATCCGTCCCATGATTGTGCTACCGTTTATGATGCCTATGGGACCCTTTTCGGCCATTTTCCTGCGCGCCGTCTTTTCTTGCCGGGCCAGTCTGTGCGCTCCGCCCTGTTTTCCACTGTCCCTGAGTCCCCCGTTTCGGGCTGTCTGAAAGGAAAATCGGATGAACTTTTTAAATTTGGAATATTTTTTGGTAGCCGCAGAGGAGCTGAACTTTACCCGCGCCGCAAAGCGCCTGTATATCTCTCAGCAGTCTCTCAGCAGCCATATCGCAAAGCTGGAGGAATATTTTCAAGCTCCTCTTTTTGACCGGACTCCGCCTCTGACCTTGACAAAGGAGGGGTCTTGCCTGGTCCGGCGGGCAAAGGAGATGCTGCAGATCCGGGAAGAGACCGCCAAGGAGATCAACGATATCCGGGATTTCAAGTCCGGGGAACTCTCCATTGGCTGTACGCGGCTCTGGGGCCGGGTGATTCTCCCCTATATCCTTCCGGTATATAACCGCCGCTTTCCCAACGTCCGCCTCCATCTTTTAGAGGGCAACGCCGACGAGGTAGAGGCCAGCCTCCAGCACGGTCAAGTGGATTTGAGCATCGGCTACGTTCCCTCCAATTGCAGCAACCTGACCGTTAATGTCATCTGCCAGGAAAAGATGGTCCTTTTGGTCCCCTTTCAGCTCCTGGACCGCACCTACCCAGAACACGCGCGGGAGGTCAAGCTGGCTTTGAAGGAGACCTCCGATATTACGCTGCTGAAAGACTGCCCGTTCCTGGTCATGGACCCCGCTTCCAGTATGGGGGTCGCCACAAACCACATCTTTCGCTCCATCGGCCTCACGCCCCAAATCGCCCTCCAGTCCCGCAACCTGGAGACTCTGCTCGCCCTTTGTTTTCAGGGGATGGGCGTTATGTTCTGTCCGGAGGTCCTGGTGGCGGAGGAGTTGTTTCACAAGGACGAAGCGCTGGTGGACTCCCTGGGAATCTACCCCCTTTTCTATCAAGAGGCCCAGCGCCAGCTCTCAATCAACCATCTGAAAAACAAATACCTGCCCCATGCCGCGGCGGAGTTCATCCAGCTCACCAAAGACAGCATGGACACCAACCCCTTCCGCCTCTCCTTTTTCCCCTAAGCGCAACAGAAAAAAGCCTGTGGCGGGCGAGTCAAAAAGCTCATTGCCCCTGCTGTTGAACTATGGTAAAACAAACTTGAAGTTTTCCACCGTTTCTCTCTAAATAAGAGAAGCGGTACGCATCCTGCCCCACTGTTTTTCACAGGGAGGGAATCATGCTATGGCCGATTTGATCGCCACGCTTTGTCACCAGGCGGCCCGTCAGGCCGCCGGATGGAGGCACTGGCTCCATGAGCGGCCTGAACTGAGCTTTCAGGAATTTGAGACCACTGCTTTTATCGAGGCGCAGCTCCGCTCCTTCGGCGGGATCGAGATCCGGCGGCCCACTCCCACCGGTGTAGTGGGTGTCCTCCGGGGAGGGCGGCCGGGCAAGACCACAGCCTTCCGGGCGGATATCGACGCGCTGCCCATCCAGGAGGACCCCGCCCTGGAGCCTCATTCCCAGCGGGACGGCGTGATGCATGCCTGCGGGCATGACGGGCACACCGCCACCCTCCTGGCCACCGCCAAGGTTCTTAGCCAGCTGCGGGATCAGGTGTCCGGGACGATCCTCTTCCTGTTTCAGCCCGCGGAAGAGTGCCCTCCCGGCGGCGCGGCGGCCTTTGTTCAGGCGGGCGTGCTTCAGGGGGTGGATCTGATCTTCGGCATGCACTATCATGTGCCCGAAGACCCCGGCGTCTTTCTGGTCAAGCCCGGTCCTCTCTTTGCCTCCACCTACTCCTTTGATGTGGAGCTTCTGGGAAAAGGCGCCCACGCCGCCTTCCCCCAGACCGGTGTGGACACCGTCCTGCTGGCCGCCCATGTCGTGACGGCCCTCAACGAGCTCATTCCCCGGTGTATTGATAACCGCTGCCGGGCCGTCCTGACGGTCACAGGCATCCAGAGCCCCCGCACTTACAACAGCATGCCCGACGCCGTCTCCCTCCAGGGCACCATCCGCATTCTGGACCGCACCTGTGAGGCGCTTCTGCTCACCCGGGTCCGGGAGGTGATCGAGGGGCTCTGCCACACCTACCGGGCCCATTGCAAGATCGACCTTCGGAAAGGTTACGATCTGGTCGAGAGCACCCCCGCCCTGGCAGAGGCCGTACGCCGGGTCCTTGTGCGCTGTTTCGGAGAAGAACATGTGGTAGAACCCACACCGCTTATGGGCGGGGAGGATTTTTCCGCCTATCTCAAGGTGGTCCCCGGCTGTTATTTCCGCGCCGGGACCCGAAAGCGCAAGCCCGACGGCAGCGTCTCCCCGCCCCACTCCAGTACCTATGAATTCAACGACGACTCCCTCCCATACGCGGTAGAGGCCCAGGTCCGGGTCCTCCTGGAGGTCCCCGCCCAAGTGGGGAGCGGCGGTCAGGAAGGAGATTGACGGCTATGGATTCATCCATTGTGCAGGCATACATTCAGATCCTTCAGGAGGAGTTGGTGCCCGCCCTGGGCTGTACCGAGCCCATTGCCATCGCCTACGCGGGCGCCAAGGTCCGGGAAGTCCTGGGGCGCATGCCCGATGCCATTGAAGTTTTTTGCAGCGGCAACATCGTGAAGAATGTGAAAGGGGTCACGGTACCCAACTCCGGCGGCCTGCGCGGGATTGAGGCAGCGGCCATCCTGGGTGTTGTCGGCGGAGATGCCGGGCGGCAGCTGGAGGTTTTAGAAGCCGTCTCCGAGCCGGACATCCGGCAGACGGAGGCGCTGCTCAAGCAGCCCTACTGCACCTGCCACCTGGCGCAGGACGTGGACAACCTCTATGTGCGCATTGCCGCTTCCGCCGGCGGAGAAAGCGCCTGTGTGGAGCTCCAATCCCACCACACCCATATTACCGAGGTGACCAAAAACGGCCGTGTGCTCTTCTCCCAGCCGGCGGACGGCGAGGGTGCGGCACAGGCCGACAAATCCCTCTTAAATGTGCGGGACATTTTCACATTCGCCCAGGAAGCCGACCTCTCCCCTCTGGAAGATACCTTAGAGCGGCAAATTCAGATGAACACCCGCATCGCCCAAGAGGGCCTCTCCCACCCCTACGGAACCCAGGTGGGACGCACGCTGCTCAAGCATTATGACCCCTCTGATGTGCGCGTCCGCGCCCGGGCTCTGGCGGCGGCAGGGTCAGATGCCCGGATGAACGGCTGTCCTCTGCCTGTGGTCATCAATTCTGGCAGCGGAAATCAGGGCATGACGGTCTCTCTCCCCATCATCACCTATGCCGAGGCCCTAAACGCCGGGCGTGATACCCTTCACCGCGCCCTGGCTCTGGGCAATTTGATCGCCATTCTCCAAAAGTATTACATCGGCAGCCTGTCCGCCTTCTGTGGGGCGGTCTGCGCCGGCACCGGCGCCGCCTGCGGCATCTGCTATCTTCACGGAGGCGGATACGAGGACCTGGCCCGAACCATCACCAACACCCTCTGCAATGTGGGCGGGATGATCTGTGACGGGGCCAAGTCCTCCTGTGCCGCCAAGATTGCCGCCGCAGTGGACGCCGGTATCCTGGGCTTCCTGATGGCCTTTGAAGAGAAAAACGCCTTCCAGCCCGGCGAGGGTCTGGTCCAGGCGGATGTGGACCGGACCATCCAGAGCGTAGGCCGGGTTGGGCGCGTCGGGATGCACGCCACCGATCTGGAGGTATTGAATATTATGCTGGGCCGCTGAGCCGCCCTCTATCATCCCGCCGGATGATTCCCGGAGGCTTCTTTCCGGCTTTTCCGTGCAAAGATTGTCGAATCCCCTCGAGGTGTGCTATAATTGCCTCAAAAGGAGGCGGCATCTCTCTATGATGGCAGATCGGATCAAGCAGTGTTTGGAGGCGGCCGGATACCAGGTCCACTATTCCGGTCCGGCAGACATGGAGTTTTATGCGGTGGATCAGTATGGCCATGCAGAGCCGGAGCCCAATGTCCTCTACCTGGCCGCTCCGGGTGAATCCACCGGACGAAACGGCGTTGGCCTTCTCGTGCTGGAATCCCCGGCGGAGGCCAGCCGCGTGCAGGCGCTTTTGCAGCACATTTTTGTCGCGGAGCTGCGCCTGCGGGACCATTTCTCCAGATTGGCCCAGGCGGTCTCCGAGGGCTGCGGGATCTATGAGCTCTGCCGGTCTCTGGCCCGCCTTCTGGACTGCCCGGTGCTGCTGCTGGACCACCGGCTGGAGGCGGTCTGCCGCCATCCGGAAGCCGCCTGGAGCGCGCAGGAGACGGCTCGCCTGGCCCGGCAGGTGGAGGATTGGCGCCGTTCCTCCGGCGGCAGCGCACCCCGGCCGCCCGCCGGCTATCTTTTCCGGGAAATCTGTTACACAGGGGCAGATTATTACCTCTGTTTGCCGGAAGCAGCTCCGCCCGTGCCCGGCAGCAACAGGGCGGAGATCCTGGATCAGGTCTGCGCGCTGCTGACCCCCTCTGCTTCCCCAAAAGAGGACCACCGGGCGGCCCTGCTCACCGGACTGCTGCTCCGGCGCTTTCCCCTGACCGCAAAGGAGCGGGAGCGGCTGGTGGCGCTGGGGTGGAAGAAGCAGGAGAAATATTATCTCTTGGCGGTGGGCTGCCCTGAAGAGGACCGCGCCCTCCAAACCGAGCTGCGCCGCATCCTTCACACCGACTGCTATCCGGTCGGGAACTATCTTGTGTGCTTTCTCTCCT
Source organism: uncultured Oscillospiraceae bacterium (assembly GCA_944386885.1). GTDB lineage: Bacteria > Bacillota > Clostridia > Oscillospirales > Oscillospiraceae > Pseudoflavonifractor_A. The sequence goes on from CALXCU010000151.1 coordinate 33,664, forward strand.
CTTCGCCCTATCTGGAACATACCGAACAGGATTTTCCCCAGCTGACCCGGTTTTTAAAGGAGCATGGGCGGCTGGGGATCCTCAGCATAGGCTTTTTTGACTTGGCCGACTGCGCCGCCGCCTTTGAGCAGTGCCGGACCTGTATGGAAATCGCCCAGGAGAACCGATACACCGCCGGGCTGCGCTACTGCGGCCGCTACCAGATGACTCAGATCCTGCGTATCCTTCTCCGGGAGCACCAAATCGACCTGAAGCAGTACTGCAGTCCCATTATTTTGCAGCTCTACGCCCTGGACCAGGCCCAGAACACCCATTATCTGGACACACTCTTCACCTATATCTGCTCTGGACAGTCGGTAAAGCAGACCGCGGCAGCCATGGATCTGCATGTAAATACCGTGTATACGCGTGTCAGCTACCTGAAAGACCAGTTCAAAATCGACTTCAACGACGCGCATATGCTCTACACCCTGCACAACTCGATCGTCATTCTCCATGTCACCTGTGGCCCCGGTATTCTCCATAGCGGCTGGCCCTTCCTGCCCGATGGATAGGGCCGCACTCCTGTTTTAGCTGGAAAACGCCATGCGGCGGATGCAGTGAAACCTGCATCCGCCGCATTTTTACATGCAGTGTGCGCTAGCAAAGATAGAAATCTCAAAGAATGGATAATCACCATTATAGATTTCTTTCGCAGTGGACTGTCCACATTGCGCGATACTGCACAATAGACTACAATTTTCTCACTGGAAGATAATGCAATTTACCCAAACCCTTGGGTGGGTCCAGCCCTCCACCAACCGTCAGAAAGGAGCTTGTGCGAATGAAATTAGACATCGGAACATTTCACGTCAAGGACATCCGTTTCGGCGATCAGACATCCTATGCCGGCGGGGTCTTGACCGTGAATCGTGAGGAAGCCGCCGCCGTCCTCAACCGGGATGGGGCGCTGAAGAAGGTCCGCCTGGAAATCGCCCGGCCTGGGGAGAGCGTCCGCATCATCCCCATCAAGGCGGCGGTGGAACCCCGCTTCCGCCCCGACGGCCGCGCCATGTTCCCCGGATACACAGGCCCGGCCGCCTTTGCCGGTGAGGGTGTCACCTACGCCCTCAAAGGCATGTCGGTCCTGGGGGTGGGCTGCCGCTCCATCAACGGGATGAACGCCATGCTCGATATGTCGGGCCCCGGCGCAGAGCAGTCCTATTTCTCCCAGCTAAACCAGCTGATTTTCCTGGCGGAAAATGCCGACCCAGGCGAGGACAACATCCGCCAGGAGAACCAGAATTTCGTCCGGGCCGCCCATGTGCTGGCCGAATATCTGGCCGCCGCCGTGAAAGATCTGGAGCCGGAGGCCTGGGAGCATTACGACTGGGCCGACGTGTCAGAACAACACCTGCCCCGGGTAGCGTTCCTCCAACAGCAATGCAATATCCCCAACTGGATCCACGGCTGTTCCTATTATGGCTATGACCTGACCGGCGTGCCCACCACCCTGGTCAAGCCCCTGGAGAGTCTGGACGGAGCCCTCACCGGCGACCGCGGTTCTCTGCCGGGAAATGCCGTGCGCACCACCTATTCCTATTTGAACGCGCCGCTGGTTAAGCGCCTGCTGGCCGAGCACGGGAAGACCCTGGACTTCGTGGGCATCCTCATGACGGGACACATCGAGCCCATCGACCAGAAAAAGCAGTATGCCCACATCATCGTCAGCGCGGCCACCAGCCTGCACCTGGACGCGGCCATCTATATGGAATCCCACTGCGGCAATGTGGATGTGGACTACATGATGACCATGGCCGCCCTGGAAGATGCGGGGATCAAGACGGTCGGCATCTTGGCCGAAAACAATGGCCGGGACGGGCGCAACCCGGGCAAGACCTACGCCGACCCCAAGGCGAACGCCATTGTATCCACCGGCAATACCTGCGAGGTGTACGAGCTGCCCCCCATGGACGTGGTGTATGGCAATCTGAATACCATCGGGCAGGAGCTCTACTGGGGCGCCTGGCGGGACGATGCGGTCTGCGGACCCTCCCTGCGGAAGGACGGCTCCTTAATCGTGGACGCCCACATGTTTCTGGACCACGACGGCCTTCTGGGCTGGTCGGATAAAACCGTGAAGGATTTTTGACCGAGGAGGGATTCCTTTGAAACCAGTCATCGCATATGTCAATCAGTTTTTCGGCCAGATCGGCGGCGAGGACAAGGCCGACTACGCCCCTGAGCTGCGCACCGGGGCGGCCGGCCCCGCCCAGGCCCTCCAGGCCCAGCTGAAGGACGCGGAGATCACCCATACTATCATCTGCGGCGACAATTTTATGGCCAGCCATACCGAACAGGCCCTGGAGCAGATCGCCGGATTTTTGAAGGAGCTGGACTGTGCCCTGCTGGCAGCGGGCCCAGCTTTCAACGCCGGGCGCTACGGCTTCAGCTGCGGCGAGGTTTGTAAGCTGGCCTGGGAGCGCTTCCACATCCCCGCACTTACCAGTATGAACGAGGGAAACCCCGGCGTGGAGCTCTACCGGAAGAGCGCTTACATCCTGAAAGGGCACGATACCGCCGCCGGCATGCGCAAAGATGTAGCCGCTATGGCCGCCCTGGCCAACAAGCTGCTGGCAGGTGAGCCCCTGCTGGGCGCCGATGCGGAGGGCTATTTTGGGCGCGGCATCCGGAAAGAAGTCATTTTGAAGGACCACAGATCGGCCGCTGACCGGGCTGTGGATATGCTGCTCCACAAGCTCCGGGGGGAGCCCTTCCAGACGGAGTTCCTGGTGGAGCAGGAGGACCGGGTACCCCCCCTCCCGCCGGTCGATCCCAGCAAGCTGCGCATCGCCTTCGTCACCACTTCCGGCCTGGTGCCCGCCGGGAACCCAGACCACCTCCCCTCCGGCGGCTCCACCTTCTGGGCCCGCTATGAGATCGGGAACCGGGAGACTTTGGAGAAGGGGGAATTTATTTCGGTGCACGGCGGCTACAACACCGGTTACGCCGCAGAAAATCCCATGGTGCTCCTGCCGCTGGACGCCCTGAAGCAGCATGTCCGGGACGGGCATATCGGCTCCCTGCACCCCTACTACTATGTGCTCACCGGAAACCAGACCGCCAAGGGCGACGCGGTGCGCATGGCGCGGGAGATCGTCGCCAAAGTCCGGGAGGACGCCGTTCAGGCCATCATTCTGGGCTCCACGTGAGGAACCTGTACTCGTTGCGGTGCAATGATGGTCAAAGAAATCGAAAAATCCGGCATGCCCGTGGTCCACATGGCCAATATGACCCCAGTCGCCCAGGGAATCGGCAGCAACCGGATCGTAAAAACCTATGGGATCTCCTTCCCCATGTTCGATCCCAACGCCACGCCGGAGGCCCAGAAACAGCAGCGCTATGAGCTGGTCGGACGGGCCCTGAAGGCGCTGAACACCCCCGTCCAGGAGTCCACCGTATTTGAATAGAGCACAGCTCACTGTCTGACAGCAGAAAAGAGGGATCCATCATGTCAGAGGACAAAACGACCCGTAAAAGCTACTATTATGTCATCATTGCGGCCTGTGGTATTCTATTGGGCGTCGTGTTCATGGGGCAGGCAAACCTGTACTCCCCCATCGCCCCGTTCCTTCGGGAGAGCTTTGGCCTGAGCTATACTCAGACCTCCATCATCTCCACGGTGCAGAACCTCTGTTCCGTGCTGGCCACCCTGATGATCACCACCGTCTATGATAAGCTGGGGGTGCGCCGGGGCCTGCTGGTGCCGCTGATCTGCGGTGTGGCGGGGGCGCTGATGTTCTGTGTGGCCAGCAATTTCGTCATGCTCTGCATCGCCGCCGGCCTGGGCTACCTCTGCTTTGGCCTGGGCGGTATGATGCCCGCCTCCCTGATTATGAACCGCTGGTTCGTCAAACGCAAAGGCCTGGTGCTGGGCCTGTGCTCCGCGGGCTCCGGTGTGACGGGCATGCTGCTCTCCGGCTGGCTGGCCACCCGCGTGGCGGAACACGGCATCGCCGCCGGTGAGATCGTTGTGGCCGCCTTTGTGGGCGTGGGCGGCCTGCTGGCCATTCTCTTCCTGCGCAATACGCCGGAGGAGATGGGCATGCGCCCCTATGGCGCCGACGAGGGCGCCTCCGCCCAGGTCAAGAAAAAGAAAACCGGCTATGTCAGCGTCAAGCCCCTCTCGGCCCAGTCCAAATTCCTCTTCGGTGCGGCGGTCGTCTGCTGCGGGTTTACCGGCTTCGGCGCTATCCCCAACTTCACCATGGCGGCCACCGCCATCGGCTACGATCCCGTATTTATCGGCGGCCTGGCCGGTATGACGGGGGCCCTGGCTATTGTGGGGAAACCTCTCTACGGCGCGCTGGCCGATGCAATCGGCGCCTTTAAGGCCAATTTCGTCTACATGACCCTGGTAGCCGCCGCCGATCTCCTGCTCTTCCTGGCCCGGCCCGGCATGGATCTCTCCCTGTACGCGGTGGTGGTCATTTTCGGGATGGGCTGCTATGCGATCACCACGGTAGGC
>CALXCU010000152.1 GCA_944386885.1 uncultured Oscillospiraceae bacterium
GCACAGCTCGTGGTAGCCGTCCTCCCGCTTGCCCAGCACATCCAGGGTCAGGTTCAGCTTGGCATTGGCCAGTTCGGTCATCACCGCCACGCCTTCACCTCCTCAGCGGATTCGCCGCGCCTCCAGATAGAAGCGCTTGTCGTTGGCCTCCCCCATGGAGAAGGTCTTGCGGGGCAGGGCCCCGTCCTCCACAATGGCGGGGAAGAGCAGCTCTTTTTTCAGCGCGGGCAGCAGGAAGGCCACGTTGCCCTTCTGCCGGCCCAGCTGGGCGGCTACGTCTGCCCCGTGGATGTAGTCGATGCGCCCGCCCCGGCGCTGGAGATAGTCGTCCAGGAAGGGCTGGAGCACTGCCACCTCCAGACTGGCTGGGGGATTGGGGACGGTCACGCTCCCCTCCCCGCCGGCGTGGACATAGCGCAGGCAGCAGCCCGCCCCCTCTCCGTAATAGGCCCCCGGGAAAGCGGCCACCAGAGCGGAGAGGAGCTCGGCCGGCTCAACATCGAAAACCACCCGGTGGACGGCCTCAAAAACCAGGCTCTCATCGTGGAGGTTGGTCAGCTCCACCAGGGCATACCGGGCCGGCAGGGCGGCCCACTGCTCTGGAGGGGTAAAGCGCTTCTGGCGCTCATAGCACTCCTTGGCGGTGGCCAGAGAGTGGTTCCCGTCCCCCACCGCCAGGGCGATGGAGCCCCCCCGCTCGCCGTACCGGCGGCGGAAGGTACCCGGATAGGTGATCTTCCGAATCAGCCCGGCCACCGTGGCCAGCTCGTCCTCCCCCAGGGCCCAGCCGGTGATGTGGCCCCCCTGCTCCATGAGTTCGAAATCGTAGACTTGCTCCATCTCCCCGGTACACCCGGCCAGGTAGGTCATCAGGCTGTCCTCCGGGTCATCCATCAGGAGCATGGCGTGGGGCAGCTCCAGCGGGGCGTTCTTCCGCACCGCCACCCGGGGGGGGATGCGGGAGAGGACGGTACCCTCCGTGGCCCGGACCAAGGCGTTGGAGCCCGGTTCATAGTCGTACTGCTCCAGGTCCACCTTGCCCACCAGGCCGTGGCGCACCTTGCCGCCGCTCAGGCGGCGCTGGACATAGATCATGGTGTTGGGCAGTGTGCGGAAGCGCCCGTCCACCAGATAGCGGGCCATGGTGTTGTTCACGTCCAGGATGTCCGTGTCCACGTTGGGCCCGTCCAGGCAGCTCTCGGGCAGGATGAGGCGCAGGCTGGAGGGAGCGCTCCCCACGGTCTGGGCCACCCGCTGCCAGTACTCCGGTTGTGAGGTATACTGGTCGCAGGCCACCACCGACCACTTGCTCAGGTCGCAGTCCTGGGGCAAAAGAATATCCGCAGGCGAAAAGACCAAGTCGCTAAAGTCAGCGTACATCCGCCGACACCTCCTGATTTCCTGAATTCCTTGCAACAGCAAATGATTGGGCAGGCCGCCCGGGGCCTCAGCCCTGGGCGCGCGCCTGTTTCTTGCGCAGATTGGTGAGGAAATTGTCCATGCGGGTCAGGGCCTCGGCGATGTCCTTCATGCCGGTAGCGTAGCAGCAGCGCACAAAGCCCTCTCCCCCGGGGCCAAAGGCCGAGCCGGAGATGACCGCAACCTTCTCCTCCATGAGGAAGCGCTCGCAGAACTCATCGGAGCTCAGGCCGCTGGAGCGGATGTCCGGAAAGACGTAAAAGGCGCCCTTGGGCTCAAAGCAGGGCAGGCCGATGCGCCGCAGGCCCTCCACCAGGTAGCGGCGGCGCCCGTCGTACTCGTCCCGCATCTTCTCGATGTCCCCGTCTCCGTTGCGCATGGCCTCGATGGCGGCGTACTGGCTCATCGTGGGGGCGGACATGATGCCAAACTGGTGGAGCTTGAGGACCTGCTGAATGATGGGCGCGGGGCCGCAGACGTAGCCCATGCGCCAGCCGGTCATGGCGTGGCCCTTGGAGAAGCCGTTGACCACGATGGTCCGGTCCTTCAGTTCGGGCAGATTGGCCGGGGAGACATGGTGCTGGCCGTAGGTGAGCTCCGCATAGATCTCGTCGGAGAGGACCATGATATTCGTGTCCCGCAGCACCTCGGCCACGGCCTCCAGGTCTTTGTGCTCCATGATGCCGCCGGTGGGGTTATTGGGGAAGGGGAGCACCAGCACCTTGGTCTTAGGGGTGATGGCGGCGCGCAGTTCGTCCGCGGTAAGGCGGAACTCATTCTCCGCCTTGGTCTCCACATAGACCGGGGTCCCCCCGGCCATGGAGGCCAGCGGCCCATAGCAGACGAAAGAGGGCACGGGGACGATGACCTCGTCCCCCGGGTTGACCAGGCAGCGCAGGGAGAGGTCGATGGCCTCGCTGCCGCCCACGGTGACAATGATCTCGTGGGCAAAATCGTACTGCAAGTCGAAGCGGCGGTTCAGATAGGCCGCGATCTCCCGGCGCAGCTCGGCCATGCCGGCGTTGGAGGTGTACTTGGTGAAGCCCTTCTCCAAGGAGTAGATGCCCGCGTCCCGGATGTGCCAGGGGGTGACAAAATCGGGCTCGCCGATGCCCAGGGAGATGGCGTCCTTCATCTCCTCCAGGATATCGAAGAAACGCCGGATGCCCGAGGGCTTTACGTCTTTGATGCGCTCGGACAGAACGGAATCGTAGTTCATGAGAAAATCAGCTCCCTCTCCTGCTCTTCCCGCTTTTTGAAGATCAGGTGCTTTTCTTTGTATTTCTTCAGGATGAAATGGGTGGCGGTGCCGGTGACGCCCTCCAGGGGGGCCAGGCGTTCGCCCACGAACTGGGCTACCTCTTTCAGGGTCCGGCCCGAGATAATGACCGTCAGGTCATAGGAGCCCGACATCAGGTATACGCTCTCCACCTCATCATACTGGTAGATGCGCTCCGCGATCCGGTCAAACCCCTCGTTGCGCTGGGGAACAATGTTGACCTCGATGAGGGCGGTGACGTTCTCCCGGTCGGTCTGGTCCCAGTCCACGATGGCCTGATAGCCCAAAATAACCTTGTCCTCTTCAAATTTCCGAATCTGGGCCTTGACCTCCTCCAGGCTCTCGCCCGTCATGGCGGAGAGCTGTTCGGGCGTGAGGGTGCAGTCCTCTTCCAAGAGCTGAAGCAGCTTCTTCATGCGTAAGTTCCTCCTTCTTTTTCGCGCGCTCGCGCCGGTTCCGGCCGGGTATGGTCCATCGGGAGTCATGGAAACCCGTCCGTTTAGGAATGGAATTATTATACTCCCTCCGGCCCGCCGCTGACAATAGCTTCTCCGGAAACTCTACCAGGATGCACAATCTCGCCCAAAGCTCTCCTTCTTGCTTTGTGGATTTTTGTCCATTTTCCCCTGGAATTTTTCTGACTCTGGTGCTATCATTCATCTAGACCTTTCCACCTTGTGGCCGTATGCGGCCGGAGAGGAGTTTGCTATGGAATACGTGGATCTTATCAACCAGATTGTGGCAGCCGAGCAGAGCGCTTGCCGCCTGGCTCAGGAGGCCCAGGAGCAAAAAGCCAGCCTGGAGGCTGGCCTCGTCCAGGAGAGCGCCAAGCTGCGGGAGGATTATATGGCCCGGGCAAAGCGGCGGGTGGAGATCGTGGCTGAGACCGAGGCCGCCCGCGCCCGGGAGGAAACCGCCGCCCTGGACGCCCGCCTGGCCCAGAGTCTGGACGCCCTGGAGCAGGCCTATCAGGCCCATCAGGCGGAGTGGGTGGACGCCCTGTTTGCCCAGGTCGTGGGGAGAGCGCCATGATCCGGGCCTTCATGGACTACGGCGCCCTGGCCACCAAGGCCAAAGCCCTGTACGGCAAACGGCTGCGGCAGGAGGACTACACCCGCATAGCCGCGCTGCACAGCGTGGCGGAGGTGGGCGAATACCTGCGTGGACATCCGGCCTGGGCGGCCGCCGCCCGGCGGCTCTCCGGCAGCGCCTTTGTAGGGCGCATTGAGCTGGAGCTGGCCCTGCGGGAGCAGCTCCGGTCCGATTACCTGAGCATCTGCCACTTCGTCCCCCGCCGGGACCGTGCGCTGATGGAGTTCCCCGTTCTGCTCCACGAGCAGCGGGCCATCCTCTACACCCTGCGCCGGCTCCAGGCCGGACAGGCTATGGACGCGCCTCGTTACAACGGCCTGGGCCGGCTGGACTGGAAAGCCCTGTGCAGCTGTTCCGATTGGGAAGGCCTTGCCGCCGCCGCCGCAGATACCATTTATGCCCCCGCCCTGCGCCGCCTGAGTCCCCCGGACGGCGGGCTGCCCGACTACACCGCCGCCGAAGTGCTTCTCCATTCGGTCTATTTTTCCCACATGTACCGAATCATCCACCGCAATTACACCGGGGAAACACAGCGGGTCCTCCTGCGCTCCTACGGGGAGCAGATTGACCTGCTCAACCTCATTCATATCCTGCGCCTGAAGGCCTTCTTCCCGCAAATGCGGGACTATCTCCCCCTGCTCTTCCCCTTCAACTACCGCCTGCGCCCCGAGCTTATCCGCGCCCTTTGTGCCGCCAGCGACGTAGATGGGGTATTCACCCTTCTTCAGGGCACCCCTTACGCCGGAACTTTCGCCCATAACGGGGTAGCGGAGGTAGAGGAATCCTACCGCCGGGTTTTCTACACCTTTAACCGCCGGCAGCTGGTCTCCGGTCCCCCCTCTATTTATGCCGCCGCGGCCTACCTTAACTTGAAGGAACTGGAACTCCAGGTTCTGGTGGGCGTGGTGGAGGCCGTGAAGTACGGCGTCCCCTGCGACCTGACCCTGGCCCGGCTCATGGGCGCGTGAGCGGAGACGCCATTCCCAATCGAAAGGAGCTGACGCTATGTCTGTTGTGGCCATGAAGCTGCTCACCATCGCCGGGCCGCTGGAGCAGTTTGACGAGGTGGTCTCCTCCTGTGTCCTGGACCAGGAATTCCACCCGGAACACGCCCTCCGGCTGATGGAGGGCGTCCAGGGCCTGCGGCCCTTTTCCCTCTCCAACCCCTATGCCGCCCTTCTGCGCCGGTCTCTAGAGATGCTGGACAAGCTGGGGCTGGAGCCGGTCTATGCCCCCTTCGAGAAAGAGGAGGACCTGGGGGCGCTCTCCACCTATTTCGACACTCTGGAAGACCATCTGAAGGACCTGGAGGAACGCCGGGAGGAACAAAGGCGCTTCCTTCGGGAGGATGAGAACGTGGCCCAGGAGCTGACCCACCTCCAGGGCCTGTCCACCGACTTGGAATACCTTCAGGATATGAAGTACGCCTGCTTCCGGTACGGCTACCTGCCCCGGGAGACCTATGACAGCTTCCAAACCACCCTGAACGGCGATGCTGATCTTTTCTTTGTCCCCACCAACCTGGATGCCCGGACGGTCTACGGCATCTATTTCACCACCAAAGAGGCCTGTGAACGGGTGGACTCTCTCTTCAATTCGCTCCATTTTGTCCGCATCCATCTGGACCCGGCGGTCCACGGCACCCCTGACCAGGCCATCGGAGAACTGGAGCAGCTCTCCGCCAAGGCGAAGGGCAAGCTGGAGGCTCTGGACCAGGAGCAGGCCCGCTTCTCTGCGCAAGAAGCCCCCCGGCTGCACGCGGTCTGCTCCTGGCTGCGCTACCACAGCGCCCGGTATGACCTGCGCCAGTATGCCGCGTGTTCCCGGGAGACGTTCTACCTCATGGGCTGGGTCCCTGCCCAGGCCCTGGAGGATCTGACGGGCCGGCTGGCGGCCTTCCCCGCCTGCTCCTGCGTGGTGGACAGCCCCCGGGAGCTGACGGGCGTCACGCCCCCTACGAAACTCAAGACCTCTTTCTTTGGCCGGATCTTCCGTCCCTTTTTGGAGATGTACGGCCTGCCCAACTACCATGAGCTGGACCCCTCCCTCTTCATGGCCGTCACCTACTGCCTGTTCTTCGGCATCATGTTCGGCGACCTGGGGCAGGGCCTGGGGCTGGCCCTCATCGGCCTGATCCTCAGCCGCTGGAAGAAAATGTGGCTGGGCAACATCATTACCTGCTGCGGCCTCTCCGGCGCCCTGTTCGGGTGCGTATATGGCAGCGTGTTCGGCTATGAGGACATCCTGCCCGGCTTTAAGATCATGGAGGAGAGCCAGCTTCTCCCCGGTTCCAGCAACGTGCTGGTGCTACTGCTCCTGTCGGTGGCCCTGGGGATCGGGATGCTGTGTTTTTCCATGGTACTCAACATGGTCAACGGCATACGGCAGCGGGACTATCAGAAGATTTTCTTCGGCCCCAACGGCCTGGCCGGACTCATCTTTTACGCCGGACTCATTCTTGCCGCCCTCTCCACCTTGGTTTTCGGAGTGAACCTCTTTATCCCCACCTATGTCCTCCCAGTGCTGGTGCTCCCCCTGGTGTGCATCCTCCTGCGGGAACCTCTGTCCCGGCTGGCCGCCGGCGAACCGGCCTGGAAGGATCTCAAGCTCTCTGAAGTGCTGGGCACCGGGTTTTTCGAGCTCTTCGAGACCCTGCTCTCCTACCTCACCAACACCCTCTCTTTCATGCGTGTGGGCGCCTACGCCATCACCCATGTAGGACTGATGATGGTGGTGCAGATGCTGGCC
>CALXCU010000153.1 GCA_944386885.1 uncultured Oscillospiraceae bacterium
CGAAAAGATGATCGCCGCCGCACCGCAGCTCAACGACTGGGGCGAGACCTCGGCACTCCAGACAATCGCCCTGACGGAGTATCTGTTGGGACACTACAACATTGACCCGGACCAGGTCTATGCCAGCGGTCACTCCCGCGGCGGGTTGTTTGCCCAGGTTCGAGCGAGCGCGAAAGATTTTTAAACTTCCACACTAAGGCAAGTGCTCCTAGTCATACAGGGCAAAATCAGACACCGGGAGGCAATTTTGATGCGTACATGTACATTAGGACAAGATCTAACCGTTTCCGCCGTGGGCCTGGGATGTATGGGCTTCAGCCACGCCTATGGGGCTCCCACAGAGAAGAACGCGGCGATTCGGGCGATCCGGGCCGCCTATGACCTGGGCTACACCATGTTCGACACCGCCGAGACCTATGGCACAGCCGCCGACCCCCACGACAACGAGAAGCTGGTGGGGGAAGCGTTGAAGGGCATCCGGAATCAGGTCCAGATTGTCACCAAATTCGGCATCCGCTTTGACGAGACCAGTACGGCAGTGAACAAGCCGCTGATCCCAGACGCCCGGCCGGAAACCATCCGGGCCTCAGTGGAGGGCTCTCTCCGGCGGCTTCAGACCGACCACATCGACCTGTACTTTCAGCACCGGATGGACCCCCATGTGGAGCCCGAGGCGGTGGCCTAGGTGATGGCCGGCCTGATCCAGGAGGGGAAGATCACCCATTGGGGCATCTCGGAGGTGACGGAGGACTACCTGCGCCGGGCCCACGCCGTGTGCCCGGTGACGGCGGTACAGAACCGTTTCTCCATGATGGCCCGGCAGCACGCGGCCCTGTTCCCCGTGCTGGAGGAGTTGAACGTGGGCTTCGTGGCCTTCTCCCCCATGGCCAACGGCCTGCTCACGGGGGCCTATGGGAAGGACGACAAATTCGACCCCAAGCTGGACTACCACAGCGCCATGCCCCAGTTCGCCCCGGAGGCGGCGGAGCAGAACCGGGAGCTGCTTCGGGTCCTTGGCATCTTGGCCGAGGAGAAGCATGCCACACCCGGGCAGCTCTCCCTGGCCTGGATGCTGTGCAAGAAGCCCTATCTCGTCCCCATTCCCGGCAGCCGGAAGGTAGAGCGGATGCGTGAGAACGCCGGGGCCGCTGACGTGACTCTGTCCGCCGCCGAGGTAGAGCAGATCGACCAAATTTTGGACACCATTCCCATGTCCGCCGTGTTTGGCGGCACAGCCGTCAAGAGCCGGTAATCCATTTTTTCAGACCGAACTATGTAGAGGGAGATTCCCGCCGCCCTGCGGAATGCCTGAACCGGACCGGCGCGAACAGCTGCGCGGGCCGGGAGCACGGAAGCAAGTCTCTACAAGAGTAAAGGGCGGCATATTCGCCGCCGCTCCCCGGTTTGCCATCCCCAACCCGGAATACACCATGAGCCTGCCCCGGATACAGGTGCTCTCCGGCGCCTTTGACACCCTGCGCCACGCTATGGAGACTTACTTCGGCCGCTCCGACCGGGACAACGTGTCCGGCGAGGCGGCGTTGGCCATCATGCACAGCACCGTAGTCAACATGTGCACTGCTCAGGGACATCCATGACCACACCGCCCGGAGCAATTTGATGTGGACCTCCGCCATAGCGGAAAACGGCTTTCTGAAGGTGTGCCGTCTCACTGGCTTTGGGTACCGCCAGACCGAGCACCAGCTGGCAGCCTATACCGATGAACTGCTCCGTCAAGTGGCGGACAGCGTTAATCTCCTGCCCAACGGGCCCCAGCAGCTCACCCACGACGAGGTCTACCAGATCTTCATGGAATGCCTGTAGGAGAAGCAACGCGATCCCATCGGCAGACTCCAGCGGGATCGCCGTTTTTAATGATTTGGGTATAGGAGGACGATAAAGCATGGTGCGAACGGCCAGAGCACTTGTCCTGATCGGAATATGTGTCTCTCTTGTATCTTCTCTGAGTGCCTGTCATTCCGAAACAGCAGACAGAAACCATTCCGTATTGGAAAGACGTCAGCCGCTCGCAACTGCGTCTCACGCTCCGGAAACAGCCGAAACGCCGGAAAATACAGGTAACTTGGAGTTTGAACCCGTGAAATGCAACACTCTGGTGCGAGATGTGATGGATAATCCTGTTTTTGGCGATTATGGCCGTCTGCTGTTTCCGGTAGATCGGACCATTCCCGCGGATCTGACCTTGGAGAATGTAGGCGATATCCTGATCTGGTACAATGACATCAATCCGGATAAAACAGTGGAGATCGTCAACACCCTGGGCGGGCAGGCCGTAGAAGGTCATGTGATCTTCTACGACATTTATACAGACGAAGAAAAGGCGGCCGACCCGGAGAAGGAAGACACCGGCCTCTTTTTCTTCCGGGGCGCATCGGGTGGTAAGACCGCCATCTGCAGCGCCGGCGGCGGCTTTGTCTATGTAGGGGCTATGCAGGACAGCTTCCCACACGCGTTAGAGTTGTCCAAGCAGGATTACAACGCCTTTGCTCTGATCTACCGCCCCGGCTCTCAAGCCGCCTGCGAGGATTTGGCCCGGGCAATCGCCTTCCTCCATACGAATGCCAAGGAACTGGACATTGACATGAGAGATTACTCCCTGTGGGGCGGCTCCGCCGGGGCCAGAATGGCAGCACGGCTGGGTACCTATGGCACAGAGGCCTTTGGAGAGCAGGCCTATCCGCGGCCCGCAGCGGTTATCATGCAGTACACCGGGCTGTCCGAGGTAACAGGCGATGAACCGCCTACTTACTGCTGCGTAGGTACCAGTGACAGCATCGCCTCCTCCCATACCATGGAGGAACGGGTGCAGCGCATCCGGAAAAATGGAACCAGCGCAGAAATTGAGGTATTTGACGGCCTCCCCCACGGTTTTGGGCTTGGTGAGGGGACTGTGGCCGAGGGCTAGATCAACCATGCCATTGCCTTCTGGGAGCGCCAGATGACATAGCGTCTGCCAAAACCTGTGATGAAGTGTACAATCTATTCCAAAAGAAACCCGCCGGCGCTCTTTAGGAGCGCCGGCGGGTTTTGAAATTTAAGAGGAGATACAATATGGGATAATCGCACAATCTGCGGCGGCGCAAGCGAATGACAGCCGCCGTATGAACGCCGCTCATTCTGGGACAAATCGGCTTTCCGGCCCCGCCCCTTGACAGCGGGCCGGGCTGAATGCTATCATGGGCCCCAAAAAAGGGGGGAGGCAAATGAGATGCACCTTATTAAACCCGGGGGCCATAAAGCTATTGGAGCGCCTTTCTCAGAGCGGCTTTCAGGCCTATCTAGTGGGGGGCTGTGTGCGGGACCTGCTGCGGGGGGCGCGCCCCCATGACTGGGACGTCTGCACCTCCGCCCGTCCGGAGGAGGTGCTGGCCCTCTTTTCCGGCGAAACCGTCGTCCCCACCGGGCTGCGCCACGGTACCGTCACCGTCCTGCTGGGCGGGCATCCCTATGAGGTCACCACCTTTCGGGTGGACGGTCCCTACTCCGACGGACGGCGGCCCGACTCCATCCGCTTCAGCTCCAATCTAAAGGAGGACCTGGCCCGGCGGGATTTCACCATGAACGCCATGGCCATGGACGCCGCCGGGCGCCTGTATGACCCCTTCGGCGGGGCGAAGGACTTGGAGCGGGGCCTCATCCGCTGCGTGGGGGAGCCCGGCCGCCGCTTCCGGGAGGACGGCCTGCGCATCCTGCGGGCCCTGCGCTTCGCCGCCGTGCTGGGCTTCTCCATGGAAGGAGAGACCGCCCGGAGCCTGCGCCAAAACCGGGATATGCTCCGGCATGTGGCCGCCGAGCGGATCCAGGCGGAACTTCTCCGCCTCCTGCCCGGACCGGCCGCCGGGGGAGTGCTGCGGGCCTTCCCGGAGGTCCTCTGGGTTTTCTGGCCCGAGCTGGAGCCCCTGCGGGGGTTTGACCAGCACAGCCCCTGGCACTGCTGGGACCTGTGGGAGCACAGCCTCCACGCCCTGGATGCCGCCCCGCCGGAGCCCCCTCTGCGCCTGGCCGCCCTCCTCCACGATGTGGGGAAGCCGGGCTGTTTCACTCTGGACGGGGAGGGCCTCGGCCACTTCTACGGCCACGCCGGCCCCAGCGCCCACCTGGCCGGGGAGATGCTCCGCCGCCTGCGCCTGGACCGCGCCACGTTAGAGCGGGTGGTCCTCCTGGTAGAGCGCCACCATCTGGAGCTCCCGCCCCGGGAGCCCGTCCTCCGGCGGCGGCTGCGGCAGCTGGGGCCGGAGGTCTTCTTTCAGCTCCTGGACCTTCAGCGCGCCGATGCGGCGGGACAGGCCCCGGACATCGCGCTCCCCCGGCGCTCGGAGCTGGACCGGGCGGAGGCCATGGCCCGGTCCATCCTGGCCCAGCACCCCTGCCTCACCTTAAAAGATCTGGCCGTAAATGGCCGGGACGTGCTGGCCCTGGGCGTCCCCCCGGGGCCGGCAGTGGGCCGGGTCCTCCGCCGCCTTTTGGAGCAGGTCAGCGAGGGGGGCCTCCCCAATGAACGGGAGGCCCTCCTCCCCGCCGCCCGGGCCCTGATCACATCTCCTTCTGATAGCGGTTGAGCCAGTAGATGCTGTCAAAGACCACAAAGAGGTAGGCCGCCACCAGCAGCAGCAGGGGCAGCAGGTCGATCTCCAGCAGGGCCAGGATGAGCAGCAGGGAGGAGAAGGTGGTGAGCATTACGTCAAAGGCTTTGGCCTTGGCGGCGTTGCCGATAGCCACATTCCGCTCGTCCTTCTGCTGGATCTCCAGCTCTTTGGCGGCCTTGGGATCGGACTCCACCGCCCGCCGGGCCAGGAAGTCCCCCATAAAGTGGCCGAACAGGCCGCAGCCCACCCCGATGAGGACGTAGCCCCACCTCCACTCCGGGCCCATGGTCCGCACCATCCACAGCCCCGCCGCCCCCAGGGCTATGCCCAGGATGGTCAGCAGCACAGCGAGCACATCATGCTTGCGTTTCATTTCGATTCCTCCTCATAGATAAAAATGTCCTCAATGGTCAGTCCAAAATACCGTGCGATCTTGAAGGCCAGGAGAATGGAGGGGTTGTAGCGGCCGTTCTCCAGGGATCCGATGGTCTGGCGGGAGACCTCCAGGGCCGCGGCCAGTTCCTCCTGCTTGATGCCCCGGGCTTTGCGCAGTTCTTCCAGGCGGTTCTTCACCGCACCACCTCCTCCGGCAAAATGGAAAGCTTCCTTTCCGTGGCTACAGCATAGCACATCGGCCCCGCTATGTCAAGCTAGCTTTCCATAAATGGCGAAAAAAATCCGCCAGGTATTCCTTGGCGGATTTTTAGCTATGTTTTCTCCGGAAAGTATTCATCTACAAAGTCCACCCGGGCCACCTGGAAGGTCTTTCCCTTCAGATACTCCAGTATCCCGCCGCCGGTGGTGAAGTCAAAGGAGAGCTTATAAGAGTACAGGGCCTGGAAGGAGCGGCCGTAGCGCTTGTTGTCCTTCTCCCGGCCATATTTGCCGTCCCCCAGGAGCGGATGGCCCGCCGCGGCAAACTGGGCCCGGATCTGGTGGGTCCGGCCGGTGAGCAGCTCGCACTCCACCAGAGAGAGGCCCCCTCTCACCTTCAGGGTCTGATAGAGGGTCACCGCCGTCTTGCCCCCGGGGACGGGGCGGCTGAAAACCTTCACCTGCTTTTTGGCCTCGTCCTTCTGGAGAAACCCCTCCAGCTTTCCCGCCGGGGGGCTCATCCGGCCGTGAACGATGGCCAGATAGTACTTGGAGAGCTCCCGGTCCCGGATCTTCTGGTTGAGGATGCGCAGGGTCTCGGCATTTTTGGCGGCGATGACGATGCCACCCGTGTTCCGGTCGATCCGGTTGCACAGGGCCGGGGCAAAGGAGTTCTCCCAATAGGGGCTCCACTCCTTCTTCTGGTAGAGGTAGGCCTGAATGTGGGTGATCAGGGTGTTCACCCGCTCGCTCTCGTCCGGGTGGACCACCAGTCCCGGGCGCTTGTTCACCAAGAGCAGGTTCTCGTCCTCATACACCAGGTCCAGCTGGGGTTTAAAGACCGAGAGAAAGGCGTTCTCCGGCGTGGGCGTCTCGAAAAATTCGTCGTTGATGTACAGCTCCAGCTGATCCCCCACCTGGAGGCGCACATCCCGCTTGGAGCCCTTGCCGTTGACCTTCACCCGCTTGAGGCGGATGTACTTCTGGGCCAGGGGGCCGGGCAGCAGGGGCAGGGTCTTGGCCAGCCAGCGGTCCAGCCGCTGGTTGGCGTCGTTGGGTCCGATGGTAAAGGCGCGCATGGGCTCTCCTCCCGGTCGTAAACAGTTCTTTGATCCGCAGAGGGCAGTATAGCACAAAAAATATCCCAGGAAAAGGGGCGGCGTGGTGGATTTCGAAAAATAACCGCCTGTAAAGAAAAAATGATTGACATTACCACGCAATTTCGCTATAATGTCTGCTGTGACATTGTGAGAGGTGTGCCATGCGTCTGAATCTCCGCGAACTCATCCGGGTACCGGGCTCTGCCCTGCCCTTTTCTTATGTTTTGGACCTGTCCGGTTTGGACTTCTACGGCGAGCACCCCATCCCCCATCCGGTTCAAATCAGCGGCCAGGTGGAAAACCGCGCCGGCGCTCTCTTTTTAGCGGGAACGGCGGAGAGCGTGCTGGAGCTCCGGTGCGACCGGTGCCTCAAGCCCTTCTCCCGGCCCATGTCCGTGCCGGTGGAGACCCTGCTGGCCGAGGAGCTGGAGGATGAGGAGAGCGACGACATCGTCCTGCTGGAAAACGGCGAGGTGGACTTGGACGAGGTCTTTACCACCGCGGTGGTGCTGGCCATGGATGTGAAGCACCTGTGTTCAGAGGACTGCAAGGGGCTCTGTCCCCGCTGCGGCGCCAATCTGAATGACGGCCCCTGTTCCTGCGGGCCTGAGATTGATCCACGTTTTGCTGCTCTCGCGCAGCTGTTGGATAAAGAGTCGGATGACTGAAGAAATTCATTGCCCAGCCAGGGCATGGACCTAAGGAGGTGTCATAAATGGCAGTCCCTAAGAGTAAAGTGTCCAAGCAGCGCCGCAACAAGCGCCGCAGCTCCGTCTGGAAGCTGGATACCCCCGGCATCACCACCTGCCCCAAGTGCGGCGCGTTCCGCCTCCCGCACCGGATGTGCAAGTCCTGCATGAGCTACAACGGCCATGAGTTCGGTAAGGTTGAGGCTGAGGCGAAGTAAATAGCCGGAGAAAAAGAGGAGGGGAGTTTGTCCCCTCTTTCTTTTTGCCCGGAAATAGGGTATGATAAAAGAGAGCCGTCCAAAGGAGCGCGCGCCTATGAGTTTGACAAAAATCCAATCGGTGGACCCCCACAGCCCTGCCCAGCGGGCTGGAGTGCGGGTGGGCGAGACGCTGACCGCCGTCAACGGCCACCCCATCGTGGACGTGCTGGACTACAAGTTCCACACCTATGACCCACGGCTGACCCTCACCCTCCGGGACCGGGAGGGGGGCGTGCGCACCGTACGGGTGCGCAAGGAGGAGGGCGAAGACCTGGGCCTCAATTTCGAGACCTACCTCATGGACCGGGCCCGCTCCTGCGCCAACAACTGCATCTTCTGCTTTGTGGACCAGATGCCCCCCGGTATGCGCCAGACCCTCTATTTTAAGGACGACGACGCCCGGTTGTCCTTCCTGATGGGCAACTATATCACCCTTACCAACCTCTCGGAGCGGGAGATCCAGCGCATCTGCGACCTGCGCATCAGCCCCGTCAACATCTCAGTCCACGCCACCGACCCAGAGCTGCGCACCGCCATGCTGAAAAACCGCCGGGCCGGGGAGTGCCTGGCGGTGATGGAGCGCCTGGCCCGGGCGGGGATCACCATGAACTGCCAGATCGTCGCCTGCCCCGGCATCAACGACGGTCCCGCCCTGGCGCGCACCCTGCGGGAGCTGGGCAGCCTCTACCCGGCGGTGGCGAGCGTGGCCATCGTCCCCGTGGGCGTCACCAAATTCCGGGAAGGGCTTTGCAAGATCGACCCCTATACCCCCGGGCAGGCTGCCGCCGTCCTCGACCAGGTGGAGGCCTTTGCCGCCGCCTTCCTGGAGACGAACGGGACCGGCCTGGCCTGGTGTTCCGACGAGTTCTACCTCCTCGCCGGCCGGGAACTGCCGGAAAAGGCCTACTATGAGGACATGAACCAGCTGGAAAACGGTGTGGGGATGCTGCGCCTGCTCCTGAGCCAAGCCCAGATGGCCCTGGAGGGCGAGGAAGTGGAGGAGATCCCCTCCCCCTTCGCCATCGCCACCGGCGTGTCCGCCGCCCCCTTTGTGGAGAAGATCGTCCACATGGCCCGGACGGTCTGCCCCGCCCTCTCCGGCGCCGTCTACCCCATCCGCAACCGGTTCTTTGGGGAGACCATCACCGTCTCGGGGCTGGTCACCGGCGGGGACCTGATCGAGCAGCTCCGGGGCAGGGACCTGGGGGCGCGGCTTCTCATCCCGGACAACATGCTCCGTGCCGGGGAGCAGGTCTTCCTGGACGACGTGACGGTGGAGCAGGTGGAGCAGGCCCTGGGGGTATGCGTCCTCCCCGTCCCCGCTGAGAGCGGCTTCGATCTCATCGACGCCATCCTGGGCCGCGCCGTGGAGTCCCCCGCCTACACCCTCCCGCCGGAGGACGCATACTACCGCTACAACCCCTAATCCTGAAACGGAACGAGTGTGATACCATTGAAGCCTTTAGTCGCCATTGTGGGCCGGCCCAACGTGGGCAAGTCCATGCTCTTTAACAAGCTGACCGGCCAGCGTCTCTCCATCGTAGAGGACACCCCCGGCGTCACCCGGGACCGGCTCTACGCCCCCTGCGAGTGGCGGGGGCGCTCCTTTGACCTGGTGGACACCGGCGGCATCGAGCCGGGCACTGACAACCAGATCCTCGCCTTCATGCGGGAGCAGGCCGAGATCGCCATCCAGAACGCCACCGTCATCCTCTTTGTCTGCGACATCAAGACCGGTCTCACCGCCTCCGACTACGACGTGGCCAAGCTGCTCCTCAAGTCGGGCAAACCGGTGGTGCTGGCGGTGAACAAGATGGACCAGGTGGGGCACACCAACCCCGATATCTACGAGTTCTACAACCTGGGGCTTGGAGATCCCATCCCCGTCTCCGCCGTCCACGGCCACGGCACCGGCGACCTGCTGGACGCCTGCTTCAACTTCTTTCCCCCGGAAGAAGAGGAGGAAGAGGAAGAGGACGTCATCAAGGTGGCCATCATCGGCAAGCCAAACGTGGGCAAGTCCTCCCTGCTCAACCGCATCCTGGGGGAGGAGCGGGTGATCGTCTCCGACGTGGCGGGCACCACCCGGGACGCAGTGGACAGCTATTTTGAGAACAGTGAGGGCAAGTACCGCTTCATTGACACCGCCGGGATGCGGAAAAAGTCCAAGGTGGACGATCCCATCGAGAAATTCTCCGTCCTCCGGGCCACTATGGCCATCGAGCGCTGCGACGTGTGCCTCATCCTCATCGACGCCAATGAGGGAGTCACCGAGCAGGATACCAAGGTGGCCGGTCTGGCCCATGAGGCGGGCAAGGCCTGCATCATCGTGGTCAACAAGTGGGATGCGGTGGAGAAGGACGACAAGACCATGGACCGGATGCGGGAGGAGGTGCGCCGGGACCTGAGCTACATGACCTACGCCCCCATCGTCTTCATCTCCGCCCTCACCGGGCAGCGGGTGAACCGCCTCTTCCAGCTCATCAACTACGTCAACGACCAGGCCGCCATGCGCATCACCACCGGGATGCTCAACACCGTCCTGGCCGACGCCACTCAGCGGGTCCAGCCCCCCAGCGACAAGGGCCGCCGCCTGAAAATCTTCTATATGACCCAGGTGGGGGTGCGTCCCCCCCACTTCGTCTGCTTCTGCAACGACGCCAAGCTCTTCCACTTCTCCTACCAGCGCTACCTGGAAAACCAGATCCGCACCACCTTCGGCCTGGAGGGCACGCCCATCCGCCTGACCGTCCGGCAGAAGAGCGAGAAGGAGGGGTAAGATATGCCGCTGATTCCAAGTCCCTGGACGGCCGGCACCGTGACGGGCGCCCTGCTGGCCGCCCTGCTCATCGCTGTGGGGTCCTACTTTCTGGGCTGTTTTAACGGGGCGGTCATCGTCTCCAAGTATATTCTGCGCAACGACGTGCGCACCCACGGCAGCGGAAACGCGGGCCTTACCAATTTTTACCGCACCTTTGGCGGCCCCCTCACCTTTGTGGTCATCCTCTGCGACGTGCTCAAGGCGGTGGTGGCCGTCTGGCTGGGGGTTCAGGCTTTCCATTTTGTCAGCTGGCCCGGATTAGAGCTCTATGGCAAGTATTGGGCGGGCACCTTCTGTCTGTTGGGGCACATGTTCCCCTGCATGTTCAGCTTCAAGGGGGGCAAAGGCATCCTCTCCGGCGGCGCCGTCGCCATTATGATCGACTGGCGCATCGCTCTGGTGGTTTGGGGCGGATTCCTGGTGTTGGCCGTCCTCACCCGGTATGTGTCTCTGGGTTCTTGCTGGGCGGGGGCCAGCTTTCCCTTCGCCACTTGGTTTGTCTATCACGACCTTGTGCTGACGGTTTTGGCCGTCTTCCTGGGCGGGCTGATCCTCTGGAAACACCGGGGGAATATCCGCCGCCTGCTCAGCGGTACGGAGAGCAAATTCACCCTGCATAAGAAGAAGAAAAAGGAGGAGTCCCAATGAAGACTGCGGTGTTGGGCAGCGGCGGCTGGGGTACGGCCCTGGCTCTGGTCCTGCTGGAAAACGGAAACGATGTGACCCTCTGGTCCTATTTTGAGGAGGAGTCCAGGGCCCTCCAGGACACGGGGGAGAACCCCATGCTCAAGGGGGTCCCCCTGCCCAAGGAGCTTGGCCTCACCGCCGACCTGGCCTGTGTGAAAGGCTGTCCAGTGGTCGTGCTGGCCACCCCCTCTTTCGCCGTACGTACGACCGCCCGGAAGCTCTCCCCCCTTCTGGACCCGGGCACGGTGGTGGTCTCGGTGTCCAAAGGCATTGAGAAGGACACCTCCCTCACCCTCACCGACGCCATTGGGGAGGAGCTGGGTCCTGACTTCCCGGTGGTGGCCCTGTGCGGGCCCTCGCACGCCGAGGAGGTGGGCCGCCGTGTGCCCACGGCGGTGGTCTCGGCCTCCAAGGACCAGAAGGCCGCCGAGCTGGTGCAGGACCTGTTTATGAACGGCCGCTTCCGGGTATACACCTCCCCCGACATTGTGGGAGTGGAGCTGGGGGCCGCCCTCAAAAACATCATCGCCCTGTGCGCCGGCGTGTGTGACGGCATGGGCTTCGGTGACAACACCAAGGCCGCCCTGATGACTCGAGGCCTGACCGAGATCGCCCGCCTGGGGGTCGCCATGGGGGGCAAGCGGGCGACCTTCGCCGGCCTCACCGGCGTGGGCGACCTGATCGTCACCTGCACCTCTATGCACTCCCGCAACCGCCGCTGCGGCATCCTCATCGGTCAGGGCGTGCCGGTGCAGGAGGCCCTGACCCAGATCGGCGCGGTGGTGGAGGGCTACTATGCCACCGCCACCGGAAAGGCCCTGGCCGAAAAGCTGGGGGTGGACATGCCCATCACCCAGGCGGCCTATTCGGTGCTCTATGAGGGCAAAGATCCCCGGGCCGTCCTCACCGAGCTGATGACCCGGGCCAAGAAACACGAGATTGAGGACAGCTGGCTCTAACCTCTCCGCAGGTCTTTGGGCAGGCGGCCGGACGCGCTCCGGCCGCCTGTTTTTGCAAGCCGGGTGGGGACCTTGTGCAGATCAGCGTCTTTGTGATACAATAAAGTCATCT
Source organism: uncultured Oscillospiraceae bacterium (assembly GCA_944386885.1). Taxonomy (GTDB): domain Bacteria; phylum Bacillota; class Clostridia; order Oscillospirales; family Oscillospiraceae; genus Pseudoflavonifractor_A. The sequence goes on from CALXCU010000153.1 coordinate 11,830, forward strand.
TCAAACATAAAGGACTGACCTATGTGAACAAACGCACTCCCCTACAAACCCTGGCCAAACAGTATCTCTTTTTTATTGCCGGCGTACTCATCAACTCCTTTGGCGTCGCCCTCATCACCAAAGCCTCTCTGGGCACCTCCCCCATCTCCAGCGTGCCCTATGTTCTCAGCCTCCGATTCGCCCCCTCTCTGGGGGCGTTTACCTTTGTCATGAACCTGCTGTTCATCCTCATCCAAGTCGCGCTTCTGCGGAAAGACTTCCAGCCCATACAGTTCCTTCAGATCCTGGTCAACGTGGTCTTCAGCTCCTTCCTCGACGTGAGCATGGCCCTCCTCGGCGCCTTTCACCCCCAGAGCTATCCCCTCCAGCTCCTCGCGCTGCTGGCGGGATGCACGGTGCTGGCCTTCGGCATCTATGTAGAGGTCTCCGCAGGGGTGCTCATGGTTCCCGGCGAGCAGTTCGGCACCGTGAAGGTCTGCTTTGACGTGACCCTCATGGCCACCGCCGTCCTTCTCTCCCTGCTCTTCTTTCACGGCCTCCGGGGCCTGCGGGAGGGCACGCTCCTCTCCGCTCTGCTGGTCGGAATGATCGTCAAGCTCTTCCACCGCCTTTTTCCGGGGATCCCCCGCTTTCTCAGCCCTGCCCCCTGAGCGGCCGGACCCTCCGCCCCTCCCGGGCGGGGGCGTCTTCCGCAGTTCCACCCAAAGGAGCGGAAAGGCTCCCTTCCGGCGGAAAATTTACAATTACGCATACCAATCCACAGGAGGATATGGTACAATAAGCCCAGAGCGTCCGCCGGGCTGGATGGGCCGGGCCGGTTTGACGCCGCTTACCGCCCGAGGAGGCCTTTTATGAGCTTTGCCCGATTTTTCCGCGCCGCGGCCCTGGCCCTGGCGCTGCTTCTCACCACCAGCGGCTGCTCCGCCTTCCTGGCCGAGGACGACCTGTACCAGCTGCCCAAAATGCCGGAGTACTATCAGGACTTGACCACCCAAATCCAGGCTGTCATCGCCCAGGGCGCCGAGTACAGCGCCCCCCTCACCGGGGAGAATATCCAGAATATTCAGCTCCAGGACCTGGATGGCGACAGCGTGGCCGAGTCCGCGCTGGCCTTTTTCCGCATGAGCGGCGAGGAGCGGCCCCTGAAGATCTATATTTACCGCCAGCATCAGAACTCCTATGAGCTGGAATCGGTCATCGAGGGGGCCGGCACCAACATCAACAATATTGCCTATGAAAATCTGGACGGCGACCCCGATCAGGAGATCATCGTCAGCTGGCAGATCAGCGAGAAGGTCCATCTCCTCTCCGCCTATTCCGCCGCCGCCGGACAGGTGGTGGAGCTTTTTTCCACCGACTACACGGACTATGCCATCTTTGACATGGACCAGGACAATGACCAGGAAATCGCGGTCCTCAAGGCCGCCTCCGAGGGAGGCGGCGATATGGAGCTCTACGGCTTCCGGGAGGGCATGATGCAGCTCCTCTCCACCGCGCCTCTCTCCACCGGGGTCACCAATGTGGCTGAGGACAGCGACCTGCGCCGGGGTTACCTGCGGGACTACGCTCCCGCCCTCTTCCTCACCTCTAACTTCGGTGAAAATGCCAACAGCAGCGTCACCGACATCTTTGCCTGGGACCCGGATGCGGGCGCTCTGCGCAACATCACCCTGGACGAGGCCACCGGCTTCAGCACCAGCACCTGGGGATACTATTCGGTGGTCGCTCCCACCGACATTGACAAGGACTCCATCTTGGAGATCCCCTCCTCCACCGCCATCCAGGAGTACCGGCAGACCAGCTCTGCCCCCAACTTCTGGATCAACCGCTGGAGTAAATACGATCTCTCCGGCACCGCCTGGCCGGTGTTTACCACCTATTACAACAGCCAGGACGGCTGGTACCTGATCCTTCCCGAGCACTGGCTGGGGAACATTACCCTCTCCCGCAACGACGCTGCCGGCGGCGGGGAGCGGGCGGTGGTCTTTTCCTACTGGGAGGGCGACAACGACGTGGCCCCCATCCCCTTCCTCACCATCTACCGCCTGAGCGGCAGCAACCGGGAGGCCCGGGCCAAGCTGCCCGGCCGTTTCCTGCTGGGGGACAGCGGCGAGGACGAGCCCAGCGTCCTCTATGCCGCCAAATTTGAGGAGAACAGCTGGGACTGCGGCCTGGATGAGGAGAGCTTAAAGGAGCAATTCCAGGTGATCCGTTCCGATTGGGACGGATTGGATTGAGTCAAAGGAGCGCGACGAATTATGAAAAAAGTTCTGGTCTTGGAGGACGAGGCCAATATCCGCAGCTTTGTGGTCATCAACCTGAAACGGGCCGGCTATGAGACCATCGAGGCCGGCACCGGCGAGGAGGCTTTGGAGCAGCTCCAGCGCAATCCGGACATTAAGGTGGCCCTGCTGGACATTATGCTCCCGGGCATTGACGGCTTCGAGGTCTGCCGCCGCATCCGGGCCAGCAACAGCCAGATCGGCATCATCATGCTCACCGCCCGCACCCAGGAGATGGATAAGGTCACCGGTCTGATGACCGGCGCGGACGACTATGTGACCAAACCGTTCTCCCCCGCCGAGCTCACCGCCCGGGTGGACGCCCTCTACCGGCGCACCGGCGGCGCTGTGACTGAAAATGCCGACGAGATCAGCCAGCCCCCCTTCCTCCTGAACACCCGCAACCGCACCCTGGAGAAAAACGGACAGCGCATCAAGCTCACCCAGGTGGAATACGCCATTGTCAAGCTCTTCATGGACAACCCCGGCAAGGCCCTCTCCCGGGAGGATATCCTGGATACGGTGTGGGGCCGGGACTACTTTGGGGAACTGAAGATCGTGGACGTGAATATCCGCCGCCTGCGCATCAAGCTCGAGGACGACCCCACCAATCCGGTCTATATCAACACCGTCTGGGGTTACGGCTACAAGTGGGGCGTCTGATGGCCCGCAACCACATCCACAGGATGGTGTATCCATGAAAAAATTGAAGGGTCTCCGCAAGCGCTGGATCGTCAACAGCCTGAGCTCCGCCCTGCTCATTGTGCTGCTGGCGGTATCGGCTTTCTCGGTCTCCATGGTGAGCTACTACTACCGGAGCATGAGCAACCAGCTCCAGGACCGGGCCAGCTCCGCCGTGAGCTTTTTCAGCAGCTACCGCACCGAGGAAGCCTTTTACCAAAACGCCTACACCTATATCAATTACCAGTTTCAAGAGAAGGATAAGCTGGACTTCCAGCTCATCGACACCGACGGCTCCGTGCGCTTCTCCAGCTTTTTTGAGAGTTCAGGCTACACCCCCGGCACGCCGGACATTGACGACGCCCTGGGGAAAAACGAGAGCGGAGCACCTGTCATGCGGGTGTGGACCGGCTCAGACCCCAATACCGGGGAGCACATCATGGCCGTCTCCTGCCCCCTGACCATCGGCGGCGAGGTGGTCTGCGCCATCCGCCTGGTCACGTCCCTGCGTCTGGTGGACCGGCAGATCGTCTTTATCATCGGCGCGGCCCTGCTGGTGGGGCTGCTGCTGGTGGGCATTATCTACGCCTCGAACCTCTATTTTCTGCGCACCATTGTGGACCCGGTGACGGAGGTCACCTCCACTGCCGAGCGCATTGCCGCGGGCAGCTACGGCGTACAGATGGCCAAAAAATACGACGACGAGATCGGAGACCTGGTGGACGCCATCAACGACATGTCCCAAAAGATCAAGCAGGCCGAGAAGGTAAAGAACGAGTTTATCTCCTCGGTCTCCCATGAGCTGCGCACCCCCCTTACCGCCATCAACGGCTGGGCGGAGACCATCATGAACGGGGAGGTCCGGGACGCCCAGGATGTGAAAAAAGGCATGGGTATCATTGTCAGCGAGGCCCGGCGGTTGACCAATATGGTGGAGGAGCTTTTGGAGTTCTCCCGCATCCAGGACGGGCGCTTCAACCTGTCCATCGAGCCGGTGGATATCAAGGCCGAGCTGGAGGACGCGGTATACACCTATCGGGAATTTTTCCATCGGGAGGGCATTGAGCTCACCCACACCGACTGCGAGGAGGAGTTCCCTGTCATCAACGCCGATCCGGAGCGGTTAAGGCAGGTGTTCTGCAACCTGCTGGACAACGCCGCCAAGCACGGCGGCAGCGGCAAGCGCATCGACACCGCCATCTTTCCCGACGAGAATGGAGACGTGGTCATCACCATTCGGGACTATGGCCCCGGCATTCCGGAGGAAGAGCTCCCCCATGTGAAGACCAAGTTCTATAAAGGCAGCTCCAAGGCCCGGGGCAGCGACATCGGCCTGGCGGTCTGCGAGGAGATCGTCACCCTCCACCAGGGCACCCTGGACATCGGCAATGCCGAGGGGGGCGGCTGCTTGGTGACCCTTCACTTCCCAGTCGGAACGTAAGTTCGATTTTTCTTGCAATATCCCGCAAAATTTGATACCATAGAACCGCTTCGGTCTGGGCCGGAGCCGCATACAAAAGGAGACCTGATATGGCAGACGAAAAACAGCAGCGCGGATGCGCCCCCTTCCGCACCATGATCGGTGGGCAGGCGCTCATTGAGGGCATTATGATGCTGGGCCCTGAGAAGAAAGCCGTGGTCGTCCGCCGTCCTGACGGCGGGCTGGAGGAACAGGTGGAGGACCGGGTCCTCATCAAAGATAAGCACCCCATTCTGGGCACTCCCTTTCTTCGGGGGGTGTTCAATTTCGGCTCTTCCCTGGCCAACGGCGTGCGGGCCCTCATGTTTTCGGCGGAGTTCTATCCCGAGGACGATGAGGCAGAGGAGGAGCCCTCCAAATTCGAGCGGTGGGTGGAGCAGAAGCTGGGCAGCGAAAAACTCTACTCTCTCGTGGTCACGTCCGCTATGGTGCTGGGCATTGCCTTTTCGGTGGGGCTGTTCATCCTGCTGCCCACCGCCCTGGTGGGCGGCCTGGCCTGGCTCACTCACGGCATGCCCATGTGGTGCCGCAACCTGCTGGAAGGTGTGGTGCGGGTTGTCATCTTTATGTGCTACCTGATGCTCTGCTCCAAGACCAAGGACATGCACCGGGTCTTCCAGTACCATGGCGCGGAACATAAGACCATCTTCTGCTATGAGGCCGGGCTCCCCCTCACGGTGGAGAACGTGCGCAAGCAGCCCCGCCACCACCCCCGCTGCGGCACCAGCTTTTTGTTCGTGGTCATTGTGGTCTCCATCCTCATCTCCAGCGTGTTCTTCTCCTTTGTGGAGCTGACCAATGTGCTGGCCCGGATGCTGGCCCACCTGGTGCTTCTCCCGGCGGTGGTGAGCATTACCTATGAGATCAACCGCTGGATGGGGGCCCATGACAACCTCATCAGCAAGATTTTTACCGCCCCGGGCCTGTGGCTCCAGAACTGGACCACTTTCGAGCCCGACGACTCCATGATCGAGGTGGGCATCCGTTCTCTGGAACTGGTTCTCCCCAGCGTCAAAGGCAAGGACGCCTGGTAAGGCCGGGCGGCGGCGATTGTGTGTGTAAGTGCAATGTGAGAAGGGGGAACCCTATGGCCAGCGTCTATAACAATCTATATCTGGACGCCAGGAAACAGCTGAAACATGCGGGGATTGAGGCCGCCCAGCTGGAGGCCCGGGAAATCGTCTGCTTTGCCGCAGGCAAGAGCCGGGACGAGTTCTACCGGGACCTGATGCTCTACGCCTCCGACCAAGTGGAGGCGAAGGTCAAGGAGCTGGTCCGCCGCCGTCTGGAGGGCGAACCGGTGGCCTATTTGATTGGGGAGTGGGAATTTTACGGCCTGCCGCTCTCCATCTCCCCCGATGTGCTGATCCCCCGGGCGGATACCGAGGTGCTGGCTGAACAGTCCATTCTCCTCGCCCGTGCCGCCGGGGCGGGCGCCCGGGTGCTGGACCTGTGCGCCGGCAGCGGCTGTGTGGGGCTGGCCATCGCCGCCAATTCCCCCGGGGCCCGGGTCACCCTGGCCGACCTCTCCCCGGCCGCCCTGGAGCTGTGCCGGTCCAACGCCCGGCGCAACGGCCTGGAGGAGCGGGTGGCCTGCCTCCAGGTGGACGCCCGCCTGCGCCCGCCCCCGGAGCTTCACGGCCTGGATGTGATCGCCTGCAACCCCCCCTACATCCCCACCGGGGATCTGGCCGGGCTGGATGTCTCTGTGCGGGACTACGAGCCCCGCATGGCCCTGGACGGCGGGGCGGACGGCCTGGACTTCTACCGCGCCATCGCCCAAAATTGGAAGCAGGCTCTCAAGCCGGGCGGCTCCCTCCTCTTCGAGGTGGGCATGGGACAGGCCCACGACGTCGCCTGGCTCCTCTCCCGCAACGGCTACCGGGCGGTCCGCACCGTTCCGGACACCCAGCAGATCGAGCGCGTGGTGGCCGGAACCCGGGCGGAGCATGGATCGGGCGCCCTCTAAGCCCGCATTTGGGCTGGAAATGTCCGTTTTATCGTACTCTTTATCTGGTATCTTATCCATACCGGCGGAGCACACCCGCCGGATGCTGGAACGGGGCCGGCCGTGCCGGCCGGAAAGGATGATACGACATGGCTGATAAGAAAAAACCGCTGGAGTCCCCGGCGCCCGCCTCTGACAAGAAAAAGGCGCTGGAGACCTGCCTGGCCAATATTGAGAAGACCTACGGGAAAGGCACCGTCATGCGCCTGGGGGAGAACACCCATGTGGTGGTGGAATCCATCCCCACCGGCTCTCTGTCTCTGGACCTGGCCCTGGGCATCGGCGGCGTCCCCAAGGGGCGCATTGTGGAGATCTACGGCCCCGAGTCCTCTGGTAAGACCACCCTGGCCCTGCACATCGTAGCCGAGGCCCAGAAGCGGGGGGGCGAGGTGGCCTTCATCGACGCCGAGCACGCTCTGGACCCCACCTACGCCCGGGCCCTGGGGGTGGATATCGACTCCATGCTCATCTCCCAGCCCGACACCGGTGAGCAGGGCCTGGAGATCTGCGAGGCCCTGGTCCGCTCCGGCGCCATCGACGTGGTGGTGGTGGACTCGGTGGCCGCCCTCACCCCCCGGG
>CALXCU010000154.1 GCA_944386885.1 uncultured Oscillospiraceae bacterium
CAGGAGGTTGAGTTCCCGGAAGAGCCGCGACTAGTCAAGGTTGGGGAAGCGGGTCTACAGCGCATCAAGCGCAGGCGTATCATCTTGCGGGAGGGGAAAGGGGAAGCGGGCGGCCGGGCCCGGGAGAGAGGTCCGCCCGGCCGTGGGGGCCAGCTCTCCGGAGAGCAGGCGCAGAAGGGTGGTCTTTCCCCGGCCGTTGCGGCCCACCAGGCCCAGGCGCCAAGTGGTGTCCAGGTTCAGCTCCAGGTGGGAAAACACCTCGTCGTAGCTGCCCGGATAGGAGAAGGTCAGATCGTGGATCTGGATCAGAGACATATGCCGTCACCTCACAAAAAATGGGTGCAGGAAGGGATTCCCGCACCCACAAAAGGCGAAAAGGGCGTTCCGCACAGCGGAACGCCCACTCCGGCCGAGAGGCGGAGCGGGGGAGAAGCGCACTTCCTGCTCTTTGGGCACGGCTCAACGGCGGGACTCCCGATCCCGCCCCGGCACGGCCCAGCTTGCAAGAAGTTATTTGCGCATCTTCCCAACTCCAATCTGATTTGAATTCCCATCCAGTATACCCGGCCCGGCCCGCCCTGTCAAGAGGGCGGGGAAATATCTCTCCCCCTTCCGCCGTATACTCTACCCAGGGGAGAGGGGGTGGAGCCATGGAAGAGCGGATGCCGCTCTCGGGGGAGGGAGGTGAGCTCTTCCTCCGGCTGGCGGGGGAGCGGGCAGCGATTACGGCCCGGCGGCGGGACGACCGCCGGGGGCTCTATAAGTGCTGGCTCTCCGGCCCGGACGGGCGGGAGAAACTGCTGGGGACCTTTTTGCCCGAGGGGGGCGAGCTCCGCCTGCGCCGGGACCTGTCCCGCCGGACGCTGGAGGAGTGGGGCGTGTGGCCGGTGGCGGGAGGGCGCTCGGCGCTGGCCTTCCCCTTCCAAGGGGGGCAGAGCTCCGCCCGGGGCGCTCCGCCCGCCGGCTGGTTCTGGGAGCGGGACCCGGGGGCGCGGATGGGGGATCCCCTCCTTCGGGCCGGCGCCCGGGCGCTGCCGGGGCCCTGCCTGCGCCGGGCAGGGGAGGAGGTAGTGCTGGCCTTCCCCTTTTCGGTGAAAAAGCCCTTCCCGCTGCCGCCCGCTTTCTGCCTGATGCGGGTGTTCTGCCTGGAGGGGCGGCTGTGGGTGATTCTGCGCCTGGACGGGCGCGGCTGGCCCCTGCCGCCGCCGGAGGAGGGGGCTTTTACCGGGCCATCTGGGCCATCCGGCCCAGGTTCTCCCCCAGGTCGCCCCCCAGGGCCAGGCCCCGCTCCCCCAGCTTCTCCGGGACGGAGGGGTAGTCCCGGTTGACCCGGATGAGGTGGGCGCCGGGCCAGAACTGGGTCATGCGCTGGAAGGGGTGGCGGATGAGCCCTGGGGAGTTGAAGCCAACCCCCAGCTCCAGAAAGACGGTGCGGCCGTGCTCGGCCCGGGCCCAGAAGGCCTCAAAAGCGGCGCGGGTGGCCATAACCTTGTCGGGGATGAAGCAGGCGCGCCCCCGCATGTTCCGCACCGCCGGGGCCCCGCAGCGGGGACAGCGGGGCAGATCCTCCTCCCGGCAGGCGTAGGTGTCCGGGTCCATATGGGCCACCAGGCTGCGGTAGATCGCCTCTCCATCCCACAGCGCCCGGCAGCAGGGGACGGAGCACTGGAAGTCGGCGATGCTGTTCTGGGGGCAGAAGACCCGCTGAGGGTCGAAGCCGGCCTTGTAGAACTGGTCGTCGATGTTGCTGCTCAAGACGAAGTAGTTTTTGCCTTCCACCAGGGCGAGCAGATCCCGGTAGGCCTGGATGACCGGGAAATCATACCGGGCCCACAGGGCCTCGGCGGCGGTCATGCCCTGTTTCTGGTACAGGGTGCGCTTGGGGTCCCACAGGGCCTCCCAGAGGGTGCGGTATCCCATCCGGGCCAGGCCTGGGAAGGCCTCCCGGAGCACCTGAGGGGACTGGTAGTCCATACCGCCGGCGGCCGAGAGCCCGGCGGCCCCGCCGATGATGATAAAGTCGGCCTCCCGGAGCAGCTCCACTGCCCGGGCCAGCTTGGGGGTGCGGTCTTCCCGGGCCAGCCGCTCTGCATCGGCGGCATAAGCCGCCATGCGCTGGGTATAGGTCATAAAAACGCCTCCTTCTTCACAAAGCAAACGCAAAACGCGGCGCAGCGGTCCAAGCCGGGACCCTGCGCCGCCCTTCTATCGGAGGCCCGATCGATCAGACCTTTTCTTTTTCCTGGTTTTCCGCGATGAGCCGCTGAATAACCTCCTCCGGATAGGAGAGCAGGCGCCCATACTCCCAGGCCGTGCGGCTGCGGTTGCCGCCGAAATAAGCCCGGTTGGCCACCATGGTCTCCTTGCGGTCCTTCAGACGTATGTACTCCTCGATCACATGGTCGTCCCGGTAGAAGAGGATGTTGTACTTCCCCTCGTTCAGAGAGCGCGGGAACAGGTCGGTGATCAGCGGATGGTCCTCCGGGTAGAGCTTGGTACCGTGGCGGCGGCAGCTCTCGTGGGCGAAGTCGATGAGGGCGTCCCGCTCTTCCCGGGAAGCGGGGCGGCTTAGGGCAAGGGACTTCACGCCGGCAGCCACCATCTCATTAAAGCAGTCAATGACGCCGCAGTGAAAGGAATAAGAGTCGATGTCCATGAATTTGGGCCTCCTGTCTGGCAGAACGCCCGCCCGCGCCGGGGCGCGGGGAGGGCGCGTGCAAACGCATTTTGGGAACGGTCCCCCGGTGCGGGGGACAAGTTCCCAACTCTATTTTACCGCGTTTCCGCCGTCCCTGCAAGGGAAAGAGGGAGAAAAAAGACGGAGGAGGAAAACATTCCCTGCGCTGCAGACCTCCCGCCTAGCGGGCCCAGTCCCGGCTGCGGCCCACCGCCCGGTGCCAGCCCGCGAACAGGGCATCCCGGCGCTCAGGGGTCATGGCGGGGGTGAAGGCGGCGTCCTGGCGCCAGCGGGCGCATAGCTCTTCCCGGTCCCGCCACAGCCCCACCGTCAGACCCGCCAGGAGGGCCGCACCCAGGGCGGTGGTCTCCCGCACCACCGGCCGGACCACCGGCCGGTCCAGAATGTCGGCCTGGAACTGGAGGAGGAAGCCGTCCCGGCTGGCCCCGCCGTCGGCCCGCAGGCGGGTGAGGGGCATCCCGGTGTCCCGCTCCATGGCCGCTGCCAGGTCGGCGACCTGGTAGGCGATGGACTCCTGGGCGGCCCGGATGATGTGTTCCCGCCGGGTGCCCCGGGTGAGGCCCACCAGGGTTCCCCGGGCGTACATATCCCAGTAGGGGGCGCCCAGGCCGGTGAAGGCGGGCACCAGGTAGACCCCACCGGTGTCGGGGACCTTTTGGGCATAATACTCGGCGTCCCGGCTCTCGTCAAAGAAGCGCAGCCCGTCCCGCAGCCACTGGATCACCGCCCCGCCCACAAAAACCGAACCCTCCAGGGCGTATTCGGGCCGCTCCCCGGTCCCGGCGGCGATGGTGGTCAAGAGGCCGTTCCGGCTGACGCAGGGGGTCGTCCCGGTGTTCATCAGCAGGAAGCAGCCGGTGCCATAGGTATTTTTGGCGTCCCCGGGAGAGAAGCAGGCCTGGCCGAAGAGGGCGGCCTGCTGGTCGCCGGCTATACCGGCAATGGGCACCGGAACGCCCTGGAGATTGGTGGAGCCATAGACCCGGCTGGAGGGCCCCACGGCGGGCAGGATACCGGCTGGGATGTCCAGCGCCTCCAGCAAGGTCTGATCCCAGCAGAGCTTATGGATGTCGAAGAGCATGGTGCGGGAGGCGTTGGTGTAGTCAGTGGCGTGGACCGCACCGCCGGTGAGCTTCCACAGCAGCCAGGTGTCCACCGTGCCGAAGAGGAGCCGCCCCTGCCGGGCCAGGTCCCGGGCCCCCTCCGCGTGGTCCAGAAGCCAGCGGATCTTGGTGGCTGAGAAATAGGCGTCCGGGATCAGGCCAGTGGCGGCGCGGATGTGTTCCTCCAGCCCCCGCTCCCGCAGGGCGTCCACCAGAGGAGCGGTGCGGCGGCACTGCCAGACAATGGCGTTGTACACCGGCCGCCCTGTCTCCCGGTCCCAAAGGATGGTGGTCTCCCGCTGGTTGGTGATGCCGATGGCGGCGATGTCCCGGGGGGAGACCCCCGTCTGAGCGATGACCTCCATCATCACCCCGTATTGGGAGGACCAGATCTCCACCGGGTCGTGCTCGACCCAGCCCTCCCGGGGATAATACTGTGTAAATTCCTTCTGCGCGCAGCCCACGATGCGCTGCTGCTGGTCAAAGAGAATGGCCCGGGAGCTGGTGGTGCCCTGGTCCAGGGCGAGGAGATAGGTGGCCATAGGTCAAACCTCCCAAATCATCAAATGGTTTTTTCTCTATCATAAGGCAAAATGCCCCCTTTGTCCAGAGCGGAACGAGCTTGACAAAAAGTGCTGGATTCGTATAATTGACTTATCAACAGTTGATATATCAAAGGAGGCTGAGAGAATGGAACGCTCCTTCCACATGCTGCTCTATCGGGCCTTCAACGGCCAGCGGGGGTATCTGCGCCCCCGCCTGCGGGCGCTGGGCCTGGGGCCGGGCCAGCCCAAGCTGGTGGAGTATCTGACGGCCCACGGCCCCTGCCCTCAGCGGGAGCTGGCCGAGTATTTCGAGATCGACCCGGCTGCGGTGTCCCGGATGCTGGATACGCTGGAAAAGGGGGGCTTTGTGCTCCGGCGCACCGACCAGGGCAACCGCCGGCGGGATCTGGTGGAGCTCACCCCGGCGGGGCAGGCGGCGGGGGCGGCTTGGCGGGCTTACTGTGCGGAGATGGAGCGCATGATGCTCCGGGGCTTCTCGGCGGAGGAGCGTGCGCAGCTGGCCGATTATCTCACGCGCATCGCCGGGAATTTCCGGACCGGCCAGGCGGAGGGAGGGGAGCGTCCATGAGCGATTTAAAGCGGCTCTTGCGCTATTTGGGTCCGTACCGGTGGGACATGCTCATTGGTGGCGTCCTTGTGGTGGTGGAGACCTGTTTTGAGCTCATTATCCCCGTGCTGATGGCCGACCTGATCGACGTGGGCGTGACCAACCGGGATGTGGCCTATATCCTCCAAAAGGGGGTGCAGATGGGGATCTGCGCCGCCCTCTCCCTGGCGACGGGCCTGCTCTATGCCCGTTTTGCCGCCCGGGCGGCCTATGGCTGGGGCGCCAGGGTCCGGGAGGCCCAGTACGAGCGGGTTCAGCGCTACGCCTTTTCCAACCTGGACCACTTTGATACCTCCTCCCTGGTCACCCGCATGACCACCGACGTAACGGTCCTTCAAAACGCGGTGAACGGCGGTTTCCGGCCCCTGCTGCGCAGTCCGGTGATGCTGGTGATGGGGGTGGGCCTCTCCTTCTGGATGAATCCCACCCTGAGCCTGGTGTTTCTGGTCTGCGCCCCCATTCTGGGGGTCCTGCTGGTCCTCATCCTGCGGAAGGTGGCCCCCCTGTACGGAAGGCTCCAGAAGGCGGTGGACGGCCTGAACCATGTGGTGCAGGAGGGCCTGACCGCCATCCGGGCGGTGAAGGCCTTCGTCCGGGGGGAGTACGAGGAGGAGAAGTTCGAGGCGGTCAACCGGGAGCTCATGTCGGCCAGCCAGACCACCTTCACCTTCGCCACTCTGAACGTCCCGGCCTTTCAGCTGACCATGTACACCTCCATCGTGCTCATCCTCTGGTTTGGGGGGAACATGATCCTGGACAGCCGCCTTCAGGTGGGGGAGCTCACCGGCTTTTTGAGCTATGTGCTCCAGGTGATGAACTCTCTGATGCTCATCTCCAACGTCTTCCTGCTCCTGACCCGGTCCCTGGCCAGCGCCCGGCGCATCTGCGAGGTGCTGGACGAGCCGGTGGTCCTCGCCTCCCCGGCCGGCGCGGTGGAGGAGGTGCCCGACGGCAGCGTGGACTTCGAGCAGGTCTCCTTCAAGTACCGCGCTGAGGCGGGGGAGTACGCCCTCTCGGGGGTGGACCTGCACATTCAGGCGGGGCAGACGGTGGGCATCCTGGGGGGCACCGGCTCGGCTAAG
>CALXCU010000155.1 GCA_944386885.1 uncultured Oscillospiraceae bacterium
ACGCTGACATAGAGGATGTTGCCGTCCAGAGCGTCCACCACCGACTTGCCCGCCTCCGCCATGGACTCCAGGAAGGGGTCCTGCTCGCCGCCCCAGGGGCTGGTGTGGCTCTCGCCCGCCGTGTGGATCAGGCACTTGCCCTCCTGGGAGGCCATGCCGATGGAGATGTTCTTGATGGCGCCGCCAAAACCGGCCATGGCGTGGCCCTTGAAGTGGGAGAGGACCAGATAGCCGTCATACTCCGGAAAGTGGGCGCCCACCAGATTTTCCGTCAGCTGCGTCCCGCTCTCCACCGGCAGGGAGACAGAACCGTCCTCGTCCAGTACCACGAAGTCCGCAATATCGGTGAAGCCGTGGTCCTCTGCCACCTGGTAGTGCATGGCGGTGCTGGAGCGCCGGCCGCCGTAGGCGGTGTTGTTCTCCACAATGGTTCCATTGACCTGATGAACCAAATCCGCGATCAGGGCCGGGTCCAGATAGTTGCTGGCGGGCGGCTCCCCGGTGGAGAGCTTCACCGCGAGATTGCCGCCGGTCAGCTCCACCCCCAGGGCGTCATAGATGGCCACCATCGCCTCCGGGCTGATGTCTGAGGTGTAGTAAACCACGGTATCCGAGCTGGCATTCTGATGTTCCAGGCTGGACAGGTCAATGACCTCTCCACCGTTGGTCTGAATGCGTTCGCCAGGGACAGCACCTGTGCTTTCTTCGGGTCGTTCCCCAGTCACTGGGTCACTTTGCGGGGTTTGGACAACCAGACCGGACGCGGATGGTGGTTCTCCGCTGGAGGAGTTGTTGTCCCCACATCCGGAGAGAAGAACTGCGGTCAAAGAAAGTCCGGTCAACAGGGCCAAAAGGCGGTTTATGCGCATGGGTTATCCCTCCAAATCGAAAAGTGGTGCCAGACGAGGATGTGTCCCACATTTTCCAGGGTCATGTTCTTGGGAATGGTCCGGTCCACCGGAAGCAGCAGACGGCCGCGGCCCACGAAAGATAGGATTGTCCATCACAGTTCAGACCAAGGTGTCGCGGGTCGCAGGTTTAAATTCCCGATATGTGCCTTACTTACTCCCGAAGAAATTCTGCAAAGCATGGTACAGATACCGCTCGCAGGCGTCGATGTCGTGCCGGCCGCCCTGGATGATGGCGTAGTGGAGCTTCTCCGGGGTAAACAAGTCCCGGCGCAGCATCTCCTGAATCTGACTGTCGGTCTGATCCCAGATGGGGTCGCTGGTGCCGATCCCCTGGTAGATGTAGAAGTCGTCCCCGCTCCAGCCGCCGTCAGAGACCACCCGCTCCAGGTAATCCACCGTCTCCACTGGCTGGTACAGCCCGCCATAGGTGCCCATGATCCAGCAGTCCCCGCTCATGGGGAGGAAATATTGGATGAAGTCCAGATTGTAAATGAACTGATACCAGGTGGTGACCGCCCCCAGGGAGAAGCCGCCGAAGGCCCGGTGCGCCCGGGAGGCCTGAAGCCCCTCCTCCGTCACGTCCTCCGCGTAGGTGTGGTAGCGGCTCTCCACATAGGGGATCAGGTTCTCCCGCAGATCCCGGTGAAACACGGAGAGTTCTTCCACCGAGCGGGAAAAACTCTGGGATTGGTTCTGGGCATCAAAGGTGGCGCAGACCACAATCACCGGGGGGATGTCCCTGTTTTCAATCATGTGGTCCAGCATGGGGACGATCCCGCTCTGGGCGGCATCGAAGAAGTCCCCCGCCGTCATGGTCCACCCGTGCATCAAATAGAGAATGTCGTACCGTGTCTCCGGATCCGTCTCGTCATAGCCGTAGGGCAGGTACACATAGGCGGTCTTCTGGATGGCGGGCTCTGCGGCGTCCGTATAGTCCCGGCTGCCGTAAGTGATCTCCACCACCTGCCCGGGGTGGCCGGAGGCTGAAAAATACGCCTCTGGCACCGCGCTGATGTACTCGGTCTGCTCCTGCGGGGTAGCATCCTCAGGGCGCATATCTCTCACGGCCTCTACCGCCTGACCGGTCTGCCCCGGCTGGGGCTGAGCCAGACCGGCTTCGCTGCCGCACGCCGTCAGGCCCAGCAGCGCCAATACCGTCATTCCGGCGAAAAGAACTTGTTTCATGTTTCTGATCCCTCTTGCAGAAGTCCGAATCCGGGTCATACAATGCACGGAACATGGGGGTTGGTATACTGGCCATGACCGATGGTTTCCTCTGTATAGGAGAGGGCATTTTTGGGGCACTTATGGACACACCCGAGACACAGCAGGCATTTCTCTTTCACCCACACGGGCCGCCCGCCCTGAATCTTGATCGCCTGTACCGGACACTGGGCGGCGCAGGCGCCGCAGCCAATGCACTGGCCGTTCACCTGAAACAAAGCGGTCTTCCGGCTCTCCTCATAGGCCGCGGCAAGCTCCCGCTCCTTTTCTGCGTCAAAACAGTCCGCCAGATAGACGCCGCGCTCTTTTGCCCGGATCTTACCACACACCTCGGCCAAATCCGTCTCGGCGGTGTCCTCCGCAGCCTGAATAAATGCCCGGTCCGTCATATTAAAATAGGGGTTCCAGTTGTCCACCATGCGGATACGGTAGGTGGCGTCCAGATGTATCCCCGCCTTTTGCGCCGCCCGCACCGCCTCTGAGCCGGAGTTGCCATAGCTGACGCCGCAGGTAGAAACGGCATAGGCGTAGTGGTCGCTTCCCTCCACAGTCAGACTGAGGGTTTCGAGAAATTCCTGCAAAAAGAGGGGCATCCCCTGAAAATAGGTGGGCATGACGATCCCAAAGTTTTCGTGCTCCCTTAGCGGAAAGGAGCGCCGCCCGCCAGCCATACACTGCCGGATGGAAATGGTATAATCTCCGGTGGCTTCCGCAATGCGCTGGGCGGCATACTGGGTGTTTCCCGTGGCTGAAAAATAGAAGATCATACTGGGGTTCCTCCCATATCCCGGTGCAAAACAGCGTCCGCTTCTGCGTCGTAAAATGGCCGGCGGGCAGGGCCTGGCACGGTGCACAAACCCTGCCCGCCGCTTGAAAGGGCATTCTTATTCGTGGATCTTCATCTGGTGGAGCGTCTGGACAAACTTGGGGTCGCTGTGGTCCACGATCTCGCTGTGGCCGATGTCCAGCTTGGCGATCTCCGCCATATCCTCATCGCTGAGGGCGAAGTCCCAGATGGCCAGGTTCTGCTCCATGCGCTCCTTGTGGACGGACTTGGGGATGACGGTGACGCCCCGCTGGACGTTCCACCGCAGGGCCACCTGGGCGGCGCTCTTGCCGTACTTCTGGCCGATTTTGGTCAGAACGGGGTGGGTAAAGATGCCGTGGTTGCCCTCGGCGAAGGGCCCCCAGGCCTCGGGATGGACGACGTACTCCTTCATCAGAGACAAGGCGCCCTCCTGCTGGAAGAAGGGGTGGAGCTCCACCTGGTTGACGGCGGGCTTGACCTCCACCGTCTCGCACAGGTCGGCCAAGCGGTTGGGGTAGAAGTTGCACACGCCGATGGCCTTCAGCTTGCCCGCCTTATAGGCCTCCTCCATGGCCCGGTAGGCGCCGATGTAGTCGCCCATGGGCTGGTGGAGCAGGTACAGGTCGATATAGCTGAGGCCAAGCTTCTGGAGGGAGGTCTCGATGGCCGCCTTGGCGCCCTCATAGCTGGCGTCCTGCACCCACAGCTTGGTGGTGATGAACAGCTCCTCCCGGGGCACGCCGCACTTGGCAATGGCCTTGCCCACGGCCTCCTCGTTCATGTAGGCGGCGGCGGTATCGATGAGGCGGTAGCCGCACTCGATGGCGTCCAGCACCGCCTGCTCGCACACAGCGGGATCGGGCACCTGGAACACGCCGAAACCCTCCAGGGGCATCTCTACGCCGTTGTTCAATTTGACTGTTTCGATCTTGTTCATGATTTGCTCCCTCCTGATCGTATGATTTGATTCAGTTTGAATGTCTGGTCAAAAAGCGCACTCCGCGCTCCATTTCCTCGCCGCATGGTATGAAACCTATTTGGCCGAACCTTTTTCGGACATACGCATTGTAGGCCTAATTCTTTCGAAAGTACAGTGTCAATTATGCAGAGAACTATAACTAAGACGCATGCTGAATGCTTGCCATTCCAATAGAAGGGGGATGCAATGGAAATAGGGAAAAGGGCTCTCCGCACTCCCCGGCTTTGCGGCAGGTGGACGGACGC
>CALXCU010000156.1 GCA_944386885.1 uncultured Oscillospiraceae bacterium
CACGACCTGGAGGAAGCGGAGGGACTCTCCCCAGAAGAGGCGAAAGCGGAGGCCCTCAAGCGCATGGGGGACCCGGCGGCGGTGGGGGAGGGGTTCAACCTGGCCCACGACCCCCTTTTGGGCTGGGCCTGGTGGGCCAGCCGATGGCTGTGCATCCTGACGGCGGCCACCCTGGGGCTGTACCTGGCCTATTATGTGGTATCCCTGAGCGTGATGTCCCTGGGCCGCTGGCTGGAGTACGGCGTCTTTTACCAGTACCCGGAGCCGGTGGTGCGGGTGGCGGAGGTGGAGCGGACCTTTGACCTGGGGCCCCACACCATGACCATCGACGAGGCGGCCCTGCTGGAGAGCGGGGACGTGGTGGTCCGCCTCCACGCCTGGGGAGAGCCCCGGGTGACCTGGACGCCGCCCAACTTACAGATCCAGGGGGAGAGCGGGGAGCCTTACCCCTGTGGCAGCGCCTCCCTGGGGGGCTGGGTCCGCTGGGAGATCTATGACTTCACCCCGGAGGAGGGGGAGCGGGTCTTTACCATGGGCTGGCCCGCCATCGACCCGGCGGCGGTGGTGACGGTGGACCTGTCGGGAGAGGAGGGCGAGCCATGACCCGGAGGGGGAACTTGATCCGGAATCTAGGTGTGGTCCTGGCCATTTTGCGTGCCTATCTGCTGCTCTTCGGCTTCTACTTAGATCCGGAGCGCTGCGCCCTGGCCAGCGCCCGGGAGCTCTACTTTGGGGAGTGCGCCGTGAGGGGCTGGGGGGAGATGCCGGACGGCGGGCGGATATACCTGCTCTCCAACCAGGAGGGGGAGGTCTACGCCTGCCAGACGCAGCGGGTCCTGGGCCTTTTCTGGCAGACGGGCAGCTGCTCCCGCTGCCGGTGGAAGGTCCCCGGGGTGCTGGCGGGCGGCGTGTTTCAGAGAGAGGACGAGGGGACCTGGGCGGTCCTCCTGCGCTTGGACGGGGCGGTGGAGACGGTGGCCTGGCAGGGGGGCTCCTCCAGGGCCTGGAATGGGGACGTGATGATCCTGGAGCTGGAATGGGAGGCCCTGGAGCAGCCCTTCCGGGTGCTGGACGGGGCGGGAGGCCTGCTGTGGTCGGGGACTCTTTGACCCGGGTCGGACGGGCAAAAAAATAGCGGGCGGGAGACAGCTGTCTCCCGCCCGCCTTGGCGTTTTCCGGTTAAGGCTCCCCCTGCTGGGTCAGGGAGATGGGGCCGAACCCATAGGGGAGCAGGTCCTTCCCCAGGGACAGGCGCACAAATGCATGATCGGCCCGGGCCACCAGCACGGTCAGGTCCGGGGCGAACTCGTAGAGCATCTGGCGGCAGGAACCGCAGGGCCAGCAGTAGTCCTCCGAGTTGCCCACCACCGCCAGGCGCACAAAGTCCCGGCGCCCCTCGCTGACGGCTTTCACCAGGGCGGTGCGCTCGGCGCAGATGGTGGAGCCGTAGGCGGCGTTCTCCACATTGCAGCCGGTGAAGACGCTCCCGTCGGCGCACTCCAGAGCGGCGCCCACGGGGAATTTGGAATAGGGGACGTAGGAGCGCTCCAGCATGGTAAATGCCAGCTCCACCAAGTCCCGGTCGCTCATAGACATAGAAGTCCCTCCTGTCTGCGAATCATTCCGCCCTTTTATCTTACCATATCCGCCTTCCCTTGACAAGAAACACAATCAAAAGGCCCCCGCTCCGGCTGGAACGGGGGCAGGCGTCAGAGGGCGGTGTGCTCAATCGGAGCATAGTATTTGTCCCGGTAGTACTGGAACATGTCGTCGAACTGCTGGTCAGCTCCATGGTGAAGGGCGTGGGTGTAGGCGTGGAGATTCGTACGCAGGAGAGAGCCGGCGGGGGAGGTCTCCCGGAGAATATACAGGGCGATGTTGGCGCAGTGGTCGGCGATGCGCTCCAGGTTGACGAGCATCTCCAGATACTGGGCGCCCAGTTCCACGGTGCACTTCCCGGCCTTCAGCCGCTCGATGTGGCGGCTGCGCAGTTCATCCCGCATCAGGTCTACCACCTCTTCCAGAGGTTCCACCTCCTGGGCCAGCTCTGGAGAACGATTGGTGTAGCATTCCAAAGTCTGGTCGATGGCCGCGTCCACCGCACCACACAGGGCGGAGAGCTCGCTCATGGCGGGGCCAGAGAGGACCATGTTCCGCTCATGGAGGACATGGGCCGACTCAGAGAGGTTGACGGCGTAGTCGCCGATGCGCTCGAAGTCAGAGAGGGTGTGCAGGAGCTCGGAGACCTTGGCGCTGTCCTCGGCGCTCAGGGAGTGGTCGCTCAGCCGCACCAGGTAGTTGTCCAGATTGTTTTCCAGCTTGTCCAGGGCGGCCTCGGTCTCATTGAGGCGCTCCAGCTTTTTGGCGTCAAAGCGGGAGAGCAGCTCCACCGCCAGGCGGTAGTTCTCCTGAGCCAGGCAGCCCATCTGGACCACTGCGTCGTGGGCCTTTTCCAGAGCCAGGGAGGGGGTGGCTAAGAAGCGCTCGTCCAGCACGGAGACCTCCGGCTGTCCGGCGTCCCCGGGGATGAGGTGCTCCACCAGCCACACCAGCTGCCGGTTGAAGGGGAGGAGCAGGGCGGTGCAGCACACGTTGAAGCCCAGGTGCAGGTTGGCGATGGTGCCCCGGTCCATCAGCGCATTCCAGAAGGGGAAGTGGAACAGGGCGTTGCCGCCATAGAGGACGATGAGGAAGAAGAGGGTGCCGATGATGTTGAAGAGCAGGTGCAGGCAGGCGGTGCGCTTGGCGTTTTTGCTGGCGCCGATGCTGGAGAGAATGGCGGTGATGCAGGTGCCGATGTTCTGGCCCATGATGAGGGGGACGGCGATGCGGAAGGTAACCACGCCGGTGGAAGTCATGGCCTGCAAAATCCCCATGGAGGCCGAGGAGCTCTGAATAATGGCGGTAACCAGGGCGCCCACCAGCACGCCCAGGAAGGGATTGGAGAAGGCGACGAACAGATCCCGGAAGGCGGGCAGATCCTGGAGGGGGGAGACGGCGTTTTCCAGGGTCTCCATGCCGATAAACAGCAGGCCCAGGCCCAGCACGATCTGGCCCACACATTTTTTCCGGCCGCCGGTGATGAACATGTAGAAGATAATGCCGATGGTGGCCAGAATGGGGCCCAGCGCGGAGGGGTTGAGCAGGGACAGGAAAAAATTCTCGGAGGAGATATCCCCCAGCCGCAGAAGCTGGGCGGTGACAGTGGTGCCGATGTTGGCGCCCATGATGATGCCCACAGTCTGGCGGAGCTTCATAATGCCGGCGTTGACGAAGCCCACGCACATGACGGTGGTGGCGGCGGAGCTTTGGATTAGTCCCGTGACCAGGGCGCCCAGAAGCACGCCTTTGAAGACGTTGCTGGTCAGCCGCTCCAGGATGCCCTCCAGCCGGCCGCTGGAGAGTTTCTCCAGGCCGTCGGTCATGGTGGTCATGCCAAAAAGGAACGTGGCCACGGCGCCGAACACGACGATTACATCTGATATGCTCACAAAACAGCCTCCCTTAAATGCCTAACGTTTTCTCTCTTCTCTGATTTCTTTGTTCGGGCATTACGTGTGGTTTCCCGAAAATCACCTAAATTATATACGCTTCCGGACGGTTCGTAAATGTCTGTGTAAAAATTTCGTATAAAATTTATATTTGCTATAAATAAGACGTAAAATTTTTATCAAAATTCTCTGGACAAACAGGAAATGGGACAGGCAATGCACCAACCGGGTACATAAGGACGGGCTGAAATGGAATAGAATGGGAAAACCAGGCCCGGAACGGGTATTCATGTAAGGGGGAGATCTGGATGCTGCCTGTGTGGTTCGCTCTGCTGCTCAACAGTTTGTATATGACCCTGCGGCTCTCGGGCGGGGAGGGCTCCTTCCCCCGGCCCCTGAAGCCGGAGGAGGAGCGGCGCTATCTGGAGGAGATGGCTACGGGAGACAGCCGGGCCCGGGACCGGCTGATCGAGCACAATCTGCGCCTGGTAGCTCATATTGTCAAAAAGTACTATACCCCCAACGGCGACCAGGACGACCTGATTTCCATCGGTACTATTGGCCTCATCAAAGGAATCGCCACCTTTAAGCCGGATAAGAAGGTGCGCTTAGCCACATATGCCTCTCGATGTATTGAAAATGAGATCCTGATGTATTTTCGCTCCCAGCGAAAACTTCAGGGGGAGGTGTCTCTCTCGGACTCGCTGGACGGAGAAGGAGAGGGGAATACCCTCTCTATTTTGGATACCATCAAAGTGGACGACACCATGCTGGAGGATCTGGATGCGCGGGATTCCTGCGCCCGGGTGCGGAAATGTGTGGCGCAATGCCTGGATGGGCGGGAGGCGTTGGTGATCCGCCTGCGCTACGGCCTAGACCGGGAGCGCCCGCTGACTCAGCGGGAGATTGCCCAGCGCTGCGGTATCTCCCGCTCTTATGTATCGCGCATTGAAAAAAAAGCACTGGGGAAGTTGCGGGCCGCTATGGAGGGGGAGGGGTAGCCGGAGCGGAAGTGAGAATCCAAACAGCAAAGCGGCGGGCCAAAGGCCCGCCGCTTTGCCGGCAAGATTCAATTGAGGACCCAAACGCCTCCGTTCAGGTATCCGGCAAAGGCCACCCAAAGCAAGTAGGGAATCTGTAGATAAGCGGCCAGGCGGTCTGTGCGGGCAAAGGTGAGGGTCATCCAGAGGATCAGCCCCCACAGGGCGGCCAGCCAGACCAGGGCGAAGCCGAAGGCCTGGAGCTGGAAGAACCAGATGCTCCACAGAAAATTGAAGGCCAGCTGCACGCCGAACAAGGCCAGACCCCGGCTCCGGGCCGGGGAGGGAGGCGTCCGGTAGACCCGGGCGGCTCCTGCGCCCATTAGAGCGAAGAGGGCGGTCCAGACCACGGGGAAAACCAGGCTTGGGGGCGAGAGGGGCGGCTGGACCACCTGCGCCTGATAGCGGCGCACCCCATCCCGGGTGAGCCACCCGGACAGACCGCCCACCGCCTCGGCGGCCAGTACCCAGGCGGCGTATTCCCTCCAGGGTTTTTCGTTCATACTCCATCACCTGGAATAGCTTATGCCGCCGGAGGTGGGATATACGCCCGGGATTGGGCCAAAATCTGCATGAAGCTGCGCGCCGGACAGAGGTCCGGCGCGCAGCAGACACCTGTTATTTGTACCAGCCGTAGTCGGGCCGCACATCCAGGTCAATGATCTGGGTGGGGTCGTAAAACTGCTTGTACCACTCCCGGGCCCGCACCGAGCGCAGGGTGGTTCCATCCGGGTGGAGCCGGTCACAGATGACGGCGGAGATGTCATCCTTAATATAGGAGAAGGAGTTGATGCCCACGCTGGCAAAAATGCGGAACCCCTGGCTCTGGAGGTACTGAAATTTTTCGCCGGTCTTGTGCCAGTCGTCCCCGTCGGGCCGGGCGCCGTGGGGGTAGAAGAGGATGTTGGTGGGCCCCACCAGACTGCCTACCTCCTCGGCCCAGCGGACGGTGTCCCGCTGGATCCAGGCCAGGTCCACCTTGGGGGAATCCAGGTTGATGTGGCCCCAGGTGTGGGAGCCAAAGGTCCAGCCGGTCTCCTTCAGCCGCTGGATCACCGGCCTGACCGCCTCGATTTCGGCCTGGCGCTTGGCGTCAAAAGCGGGCCGGGCGGGGTCGTCCGCGGCGATATCGATGTCGTTCTGGGTGCGGTAACCCAGGATACCCTCATATCCGGTGAGGGAGTAGATGGCTTTGGCGCCGTTGAGAGAGAAGTCGGGGTGTTCCAGTACAAAATCGTCCAGAATCGTGGTGGCGTCCAGGTCCCGGGTGAGGGAGACTTCCCCGGAATAGGGGTCCCGGGTCTCCGCCCAGATCTGCCCGTCGTCCCCCAGCACCAGCTTGGAGGTAAAGCCCTCCTCCAGCATATATTCATAGTAGTTCACATCGTCGAAAGAGATGACCAAGGGCTTTTTTCCTTCGGGAAGCAGGAGGGTGTTGCGCTGCATCCGCTGCTGGCCGCTGTCGGTGGTGTACTCGCTCCACACGTCCTCCATGCGCACGAGGATATAGCCCTGGTCATAGACGCTCTGGAGGATGGCCTTGAACTCATCGGCGGTCACCATCCAGTCATCCAGGCCCTTTTGCCGGTTCTCCGGCACGGCAGAGGAGAAGGTGAACTCCGGATAGGCGATGACCGGATGAAAGAACAGATGCTCCACCACCTGGCCAGGACCCCATTCCTGCGTGAGCTGATCCTCGCTCCAGTAGGTGCGCACCGCCTCATAGGGATCGGGGGTTGGGGTGGGCTCCGGCGTAGGCGTGGGTTGGGCGGTGGCGGAGGGGGCGGGGCCGGCCGCTTCCGGGTTTTTACCCCGGCAGGCCGAGAGGGGGAGGGCCAGGCACAGGGCGAGGGCCAGCGCCGTACCCCGGGAAAAGAGAGTCATAAAATCGCCGTCCTTTTTGTAAACATATTGATTATGTTACCCATGATACAACAGGAGCGGCCAAAAGAAATCTCAGAGCAGTTACAAAACCTTAAGTTTTTCTTTCGTTTTCGACCGGGGACGGCACGTACCGCACCAGCAGGGCGGCGACCGCCCCGGTAAAGGCCCCGGTGGCCAGGGAGCACAGAAGCAGAGGGGGCAGGTAGACCAGGGGGGCGCGGCTGCCCAGCACCAGCAGGGCGGCCAGGATCTGCCCGGTGTTGTGGGCGGCGGCCCCGGCAATGGACACCCCGAAGAGGGAGAGCCCGGGCACATGCCGCAGCAGTGTCTGAACGCCTAGAGCCAAGGCTCCGCCGGTGAGGGAGAAGGCCAGGGCGGTGAGGTTGCCCCCCACCAGGGCCCCCAGCAGGCACCGCGCCACCAGGATGAGCAGAGCCTCCCGGCCGGAGAGGGCGTACAGGGCATATAAAGTGACCAGATTGGCCAGCCCAAGGCGCAGCCCGGGCAGGGGGAAGAGCACCGTCAGGGGAAAGAGACCCTCAGCCACCGACAGGGCCAGGGCCAGGGCGGTGAGAACGGCGCAGCGGGTGAGTCGGCGGACAGACAAGAGATCGCCTCCTTTTCCGGAAGGGAGAAAGATTGGAACGTGCGGGAACTTTTACCCCGCGATCACGTCAAAGTCTGGGGAAGGCGCGGGACCGCTCCCCTCCAGGGAGAGGATGAGCCGGTTGGGCAGGCAGATGATCTGTTCTCCAGCGGCGTGGATGGCCCCGGTGCGGAGGCAGTCCTGGCCGGGGCACTGGCTCTCCAGCACCCGCACACCGGTGGAGGAGAGCTCCACCACCAGGGGCCAGGGCACCTGGTCCACCGCCACCTCCACCGGGGCGTCCAGGGCGGAGAGGTCGTACTCGGCCAGCACCTGGCCGTCCACCGTGACACGGGCGGTGAGGGCGCCCCCTTCGGCCGCGCCGGGGCGCAGGGCCCAGGCCAGAGCCAGGGCGGCCAGGAGGATGAGCACGGCCACCACGGCGTCGCCGGGGGTGGGGCGCAGGCGCTCAGCGCCGGAGGATCTCACAGGTGTAGCCATATTCGTCCCCCCAGAAGGTAAAGGAGTCCTCCAGGCCCTCGGTGACCTGGACCAGCCCGTCGGACCGGCAGAGGATATATTCAAAATCGTCCGAGGTACGCCACAGTTCCTGGGCCTTGTCCGGTCCCAGTACGAACAGGGCGGTGGACCAGGCGTCGGCCACGGCGGCGCGCTCCCCCACCACCGTCACGGAGAGGACGCCGGTCTCGGCGGGATAGCCGGTCTGTGGGTCCAGAATGTGGTGGTAGGTGACGCCGTTTTCCACGAACTGCCGCTCATAGCTGCCCGAGGTGGAGAGGGCCTGCCCGCTCAGGGCCAGCACGCCCAGCTGCTGCTCCGCGCTGGCCGGGTCCCGCAGGGCGATGCGCCAGGGGCCGCCCCCGGCACGTTCCCCTACCGCAGCGATGGTGCTGGTGCCCAGATCCAGCAGGGCGGAACCCACACCGTACTCCGCCAGGAGCGCCAGCAGGCGGTCAGCGGCATAGCCCTTGGCAATGCCGCCCAGGTCCACCTCCATGCCGGCCTGGGCGAGGCGGGCGGTGTTCTCCTGGAGGTCCACTTCCAGCCCGGCGCTGTCCACCAGGGGCAGAAGGGAAGAGAGCACATCCTGACTGGGGACGCGGTAGGACTCGGCCGCCCCGCCGAAGCCCCAGGCGTCCATCACCGGGGCTATCGTGCAGTCGAACGCCCCGCCGGAGGACTCGCAGCAGGTGAGGCACAGGGCGAGAAGCTCCGCCGTGGAGGGGTCTACCTCCACCGCCGCGCCGTCCCCGGCGTGGGCGTTGAGGCGGGAGACGTCGCTCTCAGGCTCGTTGCGGTCCAGCAGCCGGTCCAGGCGGTTGAGCTCGGCCACAGCTACCTCCAGAGCCTCCTCCGCCTCCGGCCCGGAGAGCTGGAGGCTCATCACGGTGTCCATGGCGAAAAGGGTGCGGGAGGCGGTATTTTCCTCCGGCGCGGAGGGGGCGGAGCTGGCGGCGCAGCCGCACAGCAGGGCGGCACAGAGCAGAAAGGACAGGGGGGAAAGACGGTTTGACATCATGCACAGCTCCCAAAAGGCCCCGGGAAGGGCGCCCCGGGGAACCTACCAAATTCAGCAGACATTATTGTAGCACAGAACGGCTCCCGGGGCAAAGCCTTCTCCCGGGGCCGGGCAGGAATTTTTGTATTGCAAAACCGGCTGGGTTCTGCTAAAATATACAAATGCGAACCCTATGACTCACTGCACAGGAGATGAACACATGGACAAGAGAGAACGCGCGGAGCGGGTAAAGCAGGAGGATCAGGTCCTCAACCGGGTGCTGGCGTGGATCGCCGGGGCCGTGGTGCTGGAAGCTCTGCTGCTATTGCTCGACCGCTATTATGTCAATACACTGGTGCGGGAGATCCCCATCCGGGTGGCCCTGTATCAGGTTTTTGGTGTTCTGGCCATTGTATTCCCCCTCTGCCTGGCGGCCTGTATCATCTGGTGGGCTGCTGCCTGGCGGAAGGGGAAGCACCGGGGACTGGCCCGGGCCGGGACGGTAATTTTTGCGGTACTTTCGGTCTGCGCCATCGTGGCACGGCTCTACCCCAACGCCACCGGCATCAGCGCGCTGTATATGGGGGTGCCCTGTCTGGCGGTGCTGGCCCTGGTGTACTACCTCTATCAGCGGGAGTTTTTCCTGGTCACCCTGCTGGGGGCGGCCAGCGGCGCGGGCCTCTGGCTCATCGCCCGCCGGGGCGGACACCAGGCGCTGGTGTTCACTTACTTGGCTGTGGAGCTGGTGCTGGTGATCGCCGCGGCGGTGCTGTGCTGGAAGCTGCAGAAGAGCGGCGGCCTTTTGAAGGTGAAGGACAAGCTGGTGCGGGTCTTCTCCAAGAACAGCAATTACAATATGCTCTATGTCTCCTGCGCGGTCTCGGTGCTGGTGCAGGGGGCGGCCCTGGTCCTGGGGTCCCTGATGGTGCTCTACGGTGTAGTCGTCGTGTGGCTGCTGGCCATGGCGGTTTATTACACGGTGCGCCTGATGTGAGCCTGGGTGGCTCAGGACGCTTCGCCCGGCCCCTCACGCCGAGGGGCCGGGTTTTTTCACACCAATCGGAATGCTGCGCCCCACAGGGGCAGAGGAGGTTCAAGCATGAACGAAAAAGAGATTGCGGAGCTGCGCCGCCAGTTCCGGCCGGAGAAAAGCGGCATCACCCACGTCCTGGGGTGCTATGTGAACGAGAAGCGGGAGATTGTCTCCCGCTTTGACCAGTCCCTGGCTATGATGTCGGCGGAGGAGGGGGAGAAGCTGCTCGCCCTGCTGCGCCGGACTCTGTCAGGGACCTTGGGGCGGAACCTGCTGGACATTACCTTTGAGACGCAGCAGGTGGTAGACGGGGCGGAGCACAAGCGCCTGATGGCCCTGCGGGACTCGGCCCTCCGGGATGAGGAGGCGGTGGAGTCCTTCTTCCAGGCGGTCATCCAGTCGGCCGACTTAGAGGGGAATTATCTCATTCTTCTGGCCCGGGATACCTACGACGTGCCCTGCCGGGGCCGGGACGGCGCCCGCCAGCCCGACGCCTCCGACGAGACGTTCACCTACCTCCTGTGCTGCCTGTGCCCGGTGAAGCAGACCAAGCCCGCCCTGGGCTATTATCCCACCGAGAACCAACTCCACCAGCGGGGGGTGGACGACCTGCTCTCCCCGCCGGCCCTGGGCTTCCTCTTCCCGGCCTTTGACGAGCGGAGCACCAATCTCTACGGGGCCCTCTACTATACCCGGGACGGGGAGAACAACCACCCGGACTTTGTGGAGGCCATCTTCCGCACCCCGGTTCCCATGGCCGCCCAGGCTCAGATGGACGCCTTCCAGGCCCTGTTGGGGGAGAGCTTGGAGGAGGAGGGCAGCCTGAAGGTGGTGGAGGCCATCCGGGGAGAGCTCCGGGAGCGGGTGGAGGCTTACAAGGCCGCCCGGGGGACGGAGGAGCCCCCCGCCATCTCCCGCCAGGAGGTGGGCCAGGTGCTCTCCGCCTGCGGGGTGGCCCAGACTCACATCGCCGCCTTCGAGCAGAAGTACGACGAGGCCTTCGGCGCGGGAACCCGGCTGGCCCCCCAGAATCTGCTGGACATCCGCAAGCTGGAGGTGCGCACCCCCAGCGTCAGCATCCAGGTGGACCCCGACCGGGGGGATTTGGTGGAGACCCGGGTGATTGACGGCGTGCGGTACATCCTCATCCGGGCCGACGGGGGCGTCCGGGTCAACGGCGTGGATATCCAGATCTCCTGACCCAAAAGAGCGGAAAACGCCGGACGGCGGAGTAGGTGAAACAAACACCTGCTCCGCCGTTTTACTGCATGGCCTCCGTCTCCAGAGCGTACTGGCATGCCTCTGCCACCCCACAGGCGGAGAAATAGGTCTCCTCCAGGGGGATCCACCGCGTTTGAAAGACTTGGGCCGTCTCGGGGCCGTTTCGGGCGAGGATACGCCGGGCCTGCTCCTCGGGGGAGACCGTGAGGAAGGCCCGCAGGTCGTAAGATGCCCGCAGGGCCGGGTGGCAGGCGTAGGAGCCCTCTATCAGCACCACCGGCGCGGCGGGGACCTGAATGGGGTCTCCTAACCGCCGGGCGTGGCAGTCGAAGGGCCGGTAGGCGGGCCGCTCTCCCCGGCGCAGGGGGAGGAGGACCTCCTCCAGAAAGCGCTCGTGGTCCACATTTTCCCCGGGGGTTGCGTAGCGCGCCGGAGTGCGCTGCTCGGGGCGGGGGAAGAAGTGGTCCATGTGGACCACCGCCCAGCCGCGCCGTTCCTGGAGCCGGCGGGCCAGGGTAGTCTTGCCCGAGGCGCACCGGCCGTCCAGGGCCACCAGCGCCTGGCCCCGGACCCGGGCGGTCTCCTCCGCCCGCTGAATGAGGTGGGGGAGGGAGGGTTCCACGCAGAGCACCCGGTAGGCCGGACGGTAGGCATCCCGGTAGCGGGCGCTGTGGGAGAGGGGCGGGCAGCCCGCAGCCAGATAGGGCGCCAGCTCCCTCTCCAGGTCCTGAGCGGAGAAGGGGAGGGCACCCCGGGCGGCCATGGCGCGCAGTACCTCCGCCTCCCAGCGGAAAGCGTCCTGGTCTCCCCGGCGCAGCCGGGCGGAGCGGACAAAGTCCCGGTTCAGCGCCTCCAGGGGGTAGTTCTCTCCGTCCAGGGCGGAGAGCTGCACCCGGACCATGCCGCTCCCCAGCTCTTCAAAGAGGGGGGCGGACGGATCATAGGGGGTGGCGGCCGCCTCGGCCTGGAGGCGGGCGAAACTCTCCTCCGGGGCGGCGATCAGGTGCCCTCCGCCGAAGACCCGCTGGAAGAGCAGCTTCACCGCGTCTCGGGGCTCCATGAGGGGATAGCGGGCGGCGTGGGCGGCGAGCACCTGCTCCAGCTCGCCGCGGTCCAAGAGCTCCATGGTACATCATCCTTTCCTGGGGCGGAAACGTTTGCTATGGGCTCTATTGTAGAGAAGAGGCGGCGGGCTGTCAAGGCTGGAACGAGTCCGGAAGGGCGTTCGTCTGGTCAGACTGGCCGGCCGGATGGGTCTGGCGTGCCTGCTGGATGCGGTTTCGGAGCTGAAACATCCGCTGGTCGGTCTCCGCGATGCGCTCAGCGCAGTCCAGCAGTTCCGCCCGGATCTCCGGGTCGGAGGGCAGGTCGTTCTTATATTGGATCTGGTGCTCCAGACTGGCCCAAAAATTCATGGCTACCGTGCGGATCTGGACCTCTACCCGCATGAGCTCTTTCCCCTGGGAGAAAAAGACCGGGATCTCCACGATCAAATGGAGGCTTCGGTATCCGTTGGGCTTTGGGTGTTGGATATAGTCCTTCTTTTTGACCAGATGGATGTCATCCTGCTGGAGAAGCATATCGGCAATGGCATAGATGTCGTCCAGAAACGGGCAGATCACCCGCACGCCAGCCACATCGTTGAGATAGCGCCGGATGGCGTCCACATTGGCCGGCTGCCCCATGGACCGCAGCTTTTTGGCAATGCTGTATGGGCGTTTGACCCGGGACTGGATGCTCTCGATGGGGTTTCGTTTGGCGGAGACAGAGAACTCATCGTTCAATACTTCCAGTTTCGTGGTGACTTCCCGAATGGCGGCGCGGTACTTCATCATGAGCGCTTCAAATTGGACCAGCTTCTCGATCCATTCCCCGGGCGGGTCCGCCTGAGCCGGTCCCCCAAAAAAATCTTTGAGGATCTCCTTGCGCCGCGCGGCTTCTTCCTCGTATCTCAAGATTTCCGTTGTCCTCCTGTCTGCGATTGGCTTTCTCCGGTTCGAACGCTGCTGCATTACCTGGCTGGAAACCTCTCTGATTGAAGCAGGCCGCATTACTGGGGCGAGGGCTTTGTTGGCATGTCCGGCTGCTGGAGCACGCCAAACAGGACCATGTCCAGCATCTCCCCCGCAGCGGCCAGCATGGTGTGCAGATCCTGCGCGGCGCTGGCATCTTGGTCGTGCAGGAGCATATTCCGAAAGACATGCTCCACGCTCTCCAGATAGCGGATGACCTTTTTCTGGTCGACCCCAGGCCGGAGGGCTGCATGGGCCGCAAGCTGTTCCAGAAACCTGCGGTTCATTTCCCGAAGGGGGGCGTGCAGCGCCCGGATTTGCTCCGCGAGATGTTTGGGCGGGCGGAGCATGGCGGATTCAAAGACCACTTTCTGCCTGGGGTGGCGCTGGAAAAAACACTCTCGAATCATAAAATAGCTTTGGATGCTCTCCAGCGGGGCTGTACTGCCGGGCGCCTTCCAATCTTGCTCGATATATGCCCTTAAATCTGCGAAAGTGCGCTCCACACAGAGCAGGAACAGCTCATCCTTACTGGAGTAATAGTGATACATCATCCCCTTGGAGATCCCGTGCTGGCTGCAGATGCGCTCCATGTTTACCGGATCATAGCCACGGGTTCCGAATTCCTCCAGCGCCGCCTGATAGATCTCCTCTCTGCTGCGCGCTTGACGTTCCTTCTGGGTCATGCGGAGGCCCCGCTTTCCGTTTTGTGTAGGGCAGCGCGGGGCGCAGCCTTGTGCAGCTCGCCAGCCCACTCAAATCCCTTTTTCGCCAGAAAGACCGCGATGATCTCATTGATGACGGCTGCTGCTGCGATGGTCCCCTGGATGATGGAGGCGCACTCAGGGGCAGGTCCCTCCAAAATGGAGACGGCGATACCGGTAAACACCAGCGAAACGCCCGAGTGGGGTAGCAGGGTGAAGCCCAGATATTTCTGGACAGTGGTGGGCGAGTGCATGATGGAGGCCCCGAAATAAGCCCCGCTGTACTTGCCGATGGCCCGAGCAATGATGTAGATCGCCGTATAGATCCCCGCGCCGAAAATCAGGTGGTAATCCAGCGGTGCGCCCAGATTCAGGATGACCACAATCATGGCAAAGCCAATAACCGGATTCATGACCTTCATGATACCGTTGAGCTGCTCCGCAGAGATCATGTTAGCAAAGACGGTGGAGAAGGACATGCCGATAAGCATGAAGTTGAGCACGGGGGTGGGCAGTGCACGGTTGATGGCAAGGCCAAGACCGGCAGAAGCCAGGAGCATCAGGACCATGACGGCCAAAGAGCTCCTCGGCATCTTGCAGTGCTGGAGCATTTTCCCAGTGAGAAAGCCGGTAATGGCCCCTAGAATCACTGGCAAGAATACCAAGAAGAGGACGGCGGGCACAGGGATGCCGCTCGTAGAGAGATGGGCGGAGACAAAAGCAATAACTAGGAAAAAGACCAGGGCACCTACCAGGTCGTCCAGCGCCGCCATGGGAATCAGCGTTTGGGTGACAGGCCCGTCTGTTTTCAGGTCATTGACCACGGATAGGGAGGGGGCCGGCGCAGTAGCCAGTGCAATCCCGCCGAACAGAAAGGCAAGATAGATCGGAATACCCGTAGACCAGAAGATGATACCAAACACGAAGCTGACTACCAGAAAAGTCCCCAGAGATTCCGTGATGGTGGTGACCAGAATCTGCGGCCCTGCCTTCTTCATTTGCTTCCAAATCAGTTCTGTACCGATCATTAGACCGAAGGTGCACTCCAAGATGCTCTCCAGGACCTCAAACCACTGGGAATCCAGGACTGAAGTTCCCAATAAGTTCAGGGCGTGAGGTCCGATGGCCATGCCGGCGATCAGCCAGCCGAGAATGGAGGGCAATTTCAGCTTGGAGATGAGCTTGCCCGCTGCAAACGCGATGGCGATTGAGAGCAGCAGTCTCAACACGTCAGCCAGGATATCCATAGCGCTATATCCCCTTCCTAAATTTTATAGACGAATCCGTCTATATTAAGGGAGTATAGCACTAATAGACGAAATCGTCTATATATAAATTGTGAACATTCCAGGATTTTGGGTATGTGATATATGCCCAATAAAAAGTAGGCGTTGAAGAAAAAGAAAGGGAGGGAAGAGGGTGGGGAAACGAATAAGATGCCCACAGGCGGGAAGGAGAAACGAATCCTTGAAATACTTGGCGGGATAGCCGCAGATGCGGGAGACAACCGGCCCAGAACGGCCCGAATCTCCTCCGATAAAGATGTACATATAGGAACGCAATTCCTTGCCCTGTATAACAAGAGTAAAAACAAATAAAGTATAGCAAAATACCGAAAAAAGCAAGCGGCAAATCGGAACGAAGAAAAGCCCGGGGGAGCTTCCGCTCTCCCGGGCGCGGGTCAGACAGCCCCGGCGGCCTGGAGCATGTGTTCAGCCAAGATCCCATAGCCCTGAGCCGGTTCGTTGACCAGGACGTGGGTCACCGCCCCCACCAGCTTGCCGTCCTGGAGGATGGGGGAGCCCGACATGCCCTGCACGATCCCCCCGGTGGCCTCCAGCAGCCGCGGGTCGGTGACGGTGAGCATCAGATCCCGGTTGGAATCCCCGCTCTCAGGGTAAATATGGGTGATCTCTACCTCATACTCCTCCACGGTGTCCCCGGCAATGTTGGAGCGGATGAGGGCTTTGCCCGTGTGGACCTCACTGCGGGCGGCCACCTCCACCGGCTCCAGACCGCCGGCCAGTGTGCCGTCGGTGAGGGTGCCGAAAAGGCCGCTCTCCGTGTTGGCCGAGAGCTCCCCCAGCTCCCGCTGGGTCTCAAAGGCCCCGTGGAGCTCTCCAGGGGCGCCGGCCTGGCCCTTCTCGACGTCCTCCACGCTGGCATAGAGGATGGAGCCCGACTGGAGGGGCATGAGCTGGGCGGTGTCCACGTCGCTGACGCCGTGGCCCAGTGCGCCGAAGAGGCCGCTCTCCGGGTCGTAGAAAGTGAGGGTGCCGATCCCCGCCATGGAATCCCGGATCCAGGCGCCCAGCTTATAGGTGCCGTCGGACGCACACTGCACCGCCTCACCGGTGAGCTGGAGCTGTCGTCCCGCCCGGACCGCGCGGATGCTCATGGGTTCTCCTTCCAGCTCCTGGAGCACCTCCTGTACCGCTTCAATGGTGTCCACCTGCTCGCTGTTGATGTGGGTGATGATGTCGC
>CALXCU010000157.1 GCA_944386885.1 uncultured Oscillospiraceae bacterium
CGGCCTGCTCGTAGTCATGGGTCTCCAGGCCGTCCTTGGGCTCGATGACCACGCAGACGTTCTGGGTCTTGGAGAAGGGGCAGTACTCGGCGGCGGGGCCGGACATGTCGATGACGCCCTCCTGGAAGCCGACGATCTTACCGACGGTAACCACGCAGGCGCCGTCCAGGCAGTGGGTGCGGCCGCTGCCCACCTGGCCCACCTTGTTCAGGGAGCCGGGGAAAATCTCGCCGCCGCCGGAGACCTTCACGCGGGGCTCCAGCACGTCCTTAACGGGAGTGATGCGGCAGGACTCGCCGGGATGGGCCAGCTCCACACGGCAGCCCACGATACGCTCGTCCTCCAGAACCAGCTTGACGATCTCATCCGCGTTGACGTAGAGAACGCCGGCCTCGACCTTGGTCTCAGGCCCGAACTGCACATCTTTGATGTGGATCTTGCCAAGTTCTAGTTTCATGGTCATTCCTCACTTTCATTCCGTGATTCCGGGGCGTCTAGGCGCCCTTGCCATCGCGCCGTCAATAAAAGAGAGATCCAGGGTGCGGAAATCCTTCCGGATATCCTCCGGCCAGTTGGGAAGGGGGCGGCCCCGGAGGAACTTCTTGCAGGAGTCAATGCTGTTTTCCATCAGCATGATGTCCTCCCACGGCTCTTTGTCCTCCATGGTGCCCGTCCCCAGCACCACCGAGCGGTAGGGCGTCTGGTTGGGCTTCAAGCTCCCGGCCATGGGGTGCGTGATCAGCTTCATCCCTGCGTGGACCAGGTCCCGGGCCCGGTACAGAACATCCAAGTAAGTCCAGTCCTCCTGAAACTGGACCTCGCAGGTGTCCTGGTAGCGGTCCCTGCACAGGAAGTTGTTGGTCACGACGATGTAACCCATGGTGGATCGAGCTCCTCTCTTGCGGCGTTCTGCCTATATATCTTGCAAAGAGCGTGCCAACCAGCGGACAGAAAAAAGAAAAAATTTTAAATAATGATACAGGTGAGTCATCATGATTATCTATTTAATCAGCTTTTGTAACCGTGATTTAAATATTTGGAAAATTTTTGCTCCTGGAAGAGGGAAACGCATTTCCGGGAAAAATCTTTCTTGCATATGAAGGAAAATTCTGTTATAATATGTGCGAGGTGTGTAAAACTATAGGAAGAAATCAGGGGTAGTATGTCAAAAATGCCTACAAGAGAAGAGATGCGGCAGTCTTACTGCCTGGAATCCAAATCCAAAATGTTTCGGGACGCTTTGCGCAACTGCGAGGATGTGGCCGATTCCAACGTGAATGTGATGATCCTGGGAGAGTCGGGCACCGGCAAGGACGTGGCGGCCCGGTATATCCACGCATGCAGCGACCGGTGGGATAAGCCCTTTGTCGTGGTCAACTGCAGCGCCTACCCGGATACCCTGCTGGAGTCGGAGCTGTTCGGCCATGAGCAGGGGGCCTTCACCGGCGCCACCCGGGCCCGGGAGGGCCGCTTTGAGCAGGCGGACACCGGGACCCTTTTCATCGATGAGATCGGGGATGTCAGCCTGAGCACCCAGGTCAAGCTCCTGCGGGCCATTGAGACCAAGCAGATCGAGCGCATCGGCGCAAACCAATCCCAGCAGGTGGAGTTCCGGCTGATCTCGGCCACCAACAAGGACCCCTTTACCGAGGTCCGGGCCGGACGTATGCGGGAGGATTTCCTCTACCGCATCAGCACCATCGTCATCCGCATCCCCGCCCTCCGGGAGCGGCCGGAGGACATTGAGGACCTGGTGCGCTACTTCCTCCGGCGCTCCCAAGCTGAATTCCGGCGGGAGATCACCTCCATCGCGCCCAAGGTGTGGGACTTCCTCATGCGCTACAGCTACCCGGGCAATCTGCGGGAGATGAAGAACATTGTGGACCGGATGGTGGTCCTCTCCGAGGGGGGCGTCATTGACGAGCGTGGCCTGCCCATTCTCTACGACGTGACCCCCACCGAGCCCGCGGCGGAGCGCCCCCATTTCACCACGATCCTGAGCTGGAAGGAGTTCAAGCGCCAGAGCGAGGCCGACTACCTGCGCTGGGTGCTGGAGCAGACAGGACATAACGTGACCGAGGCCTCCCGCCGCCTGGGCATCAGCGCCCGGCAGCTCTTCAATAAGATCTCGGATTACGGCCTTCGCTAGGCCGTCCTTCGACGGATTGCGCAGAAGGAATCGCGTATAATCGCCTTGTACCAGATTTTGGTACGAGGCGATTTTTTGTTAGATTAAGGAGGGACAAGCCATGTCCATCGCTTGCACAGGAGAGGGCCGGACGCTGCGGGCGGCCCTCTCGGGGGAGGTGGACCACCACCGGGCCCGGGCGCTGATGGGGGAGCTGGACACCCTGATCGAGAGCGCGCTCCCCCGCAGCCTGACCCTGGACCTGTCGGGGGTCACCTTTATGGACAGCTCGGGGATCGCGGTTGTCCTGCGGGCTTGGCGGCGGATGGGAGAGCTGGGGGGCGTCCTGCGGGTATCCGGGGTTCCCGCCCAGGCGGGGAAGGTGCTCCGGGCCGCCGGGCTGGACCGGCTCTTTGCCCTGGAAGACTAATGAAGAAGGGGGGCGGGCCCGGCCCGTCCCCGGGAGGGAGATACATATGAAACAGCAACCGGGAAATGAGGTGCTCCTGCGCTTCCTCAGCCGTTCGGCCAACGAGGGCTTTGCCCGCACGGCGGCGGCCTGCTTTGTGGCCCAGCTGGACCCCACCCTGGAAGAGGTCAACGACATCAAGACCGCCGTCAGCGAGGCGGTCACCAACTGCATCGTCCACGCCTACCCCAATTGCCTGGGTCCGGTGCAGATGCGCCTGCGGCTCTTTGAGGACCGTACGGTAGAGGTGGTGGTAAAGGACAGCGGCGTGGGCATCGCGGACATTGAGCAGGCCCGCACCCCTCTCTTTACCACGGGGAACGGGGAGCGCTCGGGCATGGGCTTCACCATTATGGAGAGCTTCATGGACCAGGTGAAGGTGCGCTCCCGCCTGGGGAAGGGAACCACAGTGGTGATGCGGCGGCGGCTCTCCAGCCGCGCGGCCGCGCCGGTATGAGCATAGCCGACACCCCCGAGCTGCTGGAGGAGGCCCGCAGGGGAGACAACGAGGCCTGTGCGCGTATTTTAGAGGAGAACGCCGGGCTCATCTGGGGCATCGTGCGCCGCTACTACGGCCGGGGGGTGGAGCCCGACGACCTCTATCAGCTGGGCTGCCTGGGGTTTTTGAAGGCGGTACGGGGATTTGACCCGGCGTTCGGCTGCCAGTTCTCCACCTATGCCGTGCCCCAGATTGCCGGGGAGATCCGCCGCTTTCTCCGGGACGACGGGGCGGTGAAGATGAGCCGGGGCATGAAGGAGCGGGGCGGGGCTGGCCGCCAGGCCCGGGAAAAGCTCACCGCCGCCTTGGGCCGGGAGCCCACCCTCTCGGAGATCGGGGCGGAGACGGGCCTCTCCCCCGAGGAGATCGCCGCGGCCGAGGAGGCCAACCAGCCCGTTGCCTCCCTCCAGATGGAGACCGGAGACGGCCTGACCCTGGAGAGCGCAGTGGGAGAGGAGAGCTTCGAGGAGGCGGTGCTGGAGCGGGAGACCCTCCGGCGGGCGGTCTCCGCCCTCCCCGACCGGGAGCGGCAGGTGGTGGTGCTGCGCTATTACCGGGGCTTTACCCAGGACCGGGCCGCCCGGGTGCTGGGGGTCTCTCAGGTGCAGGTCTCCCGCATCGAGCGCCGGGCCATGGAGCGCCTGCGCCGGGCGCTGGAACGGGAATAGAGGAGGAAACGGGGCCCCGCGCGGAACGCAAGTCCGGCGCGGGGCTTTTTTGCGCACAGGACGGGGGGTTGCACCGGACTGGGCGGATATGGTACAATTACATACTATCAACCGCCCAATAAGAGCGAGAAAGAGGAATCCACCCCATGTTGAACCGTGAACAAGAACTGCGTTTCTGCAAGGCCAGGCGGGCGGCCATCGCCCTGGAGTTCCAGGGCCTCAACCCGGAGCAGCGCAAGGCGGTGCTGGCCACCGAGGGGCCCCTGCTGCTGCTGGCCGGGGCGGGCAGCGGCAAGACCACCGTGCTGATCCACCGCATCGCCAACCTCATCCGCTATGGCCGGGGCTCTGACTGCGGCGAGGCCCCGAGCTGGGCGGCGGAGGAGGACCTGGCCTTTTTGGAGGCCTGCGCGCAGGGCCTCCCCCAGGACCCGGAGGACCGGGCGCGGATGGAGAAGCTGTGCGCCATGGACCCGGCGCCCCCCTGGACTATCATTGCCATCACCTTTACCAATAAGGCCGCCGGAGAGCTGAAGGCCCGCCTGGAAAAGATGCTGGGCCCCGCCGCCAACGACGTGTGGGCCTCCACCTTCCACTCGGCCTGCGTGCGCATCCTGCGCCGGGACATCGACCGCCTGGGGTATCAGAGCTCCTTCACCATCTACGACACCGCCGACACCGAGCGGGTGGTCAAGGATATTTTGAAGGACTTCAACCTGGATGACAAGACCTTCCCGCCCAGGACCATTTTGGGGTACATCTCCCGGGCCAAGGACGCCATGAAGCTGGCCAAGGACTACCAGAAGGAGTGCCAGCGCGCCGGCGACCTGCGCCTGGAGAAAATCGCCCAGATCTATGTGGAGTACGAACGGCGCCTGCGGGAGGCCAACGCTCTGGATTTCGACGACATCATCTTCCACACCGTCCGGCTGCTGCTGGAATTCGATGACGTTCGGGAATTTTATCAGCGGAAATTCCGCTATGTACTCATTGATGAGTACCAGGATACCAACCATCTCCAGTATCTCCTGGCCTCCACCCTGGCCGGGGGGCGGGAGAATATCTGCGTGGTGGGCGACGACGACCAGTCCATCTACCGCTTCCGGGGGGCCACCATCGAGAATATCCTCTCCTTTGAGAACCAGTACAAGGGGGCCCGGGTCATCCGCCTGGAGCAGAACTACCGCTCCACCAAGAACATCCTGGAGGCCTCCAACGCGGTCATCCGCAACAACCAGGGCCGCAAGGGCAAGGAGCTCTGGACCGAGCACGGGGCGGGGGACAAGGTCCGCTGCTACACCGCCATGAACGAGCAGGACGAGGCCCAGTATGTGGCCGCCCAGATCCTGGGCGATGTATCGGCGGGGCGGCACTGGAAGGACCACGCCATTCTCTACCGGATGAACGCCCAGTCCAACCAGCTGGAGCAGGCCTTCAAGCGCAACGCCATCCCCTACCGCATCATCGGGGGCATCCGCTTCTTTGACCGGGCGGAGGTGAAGGATATGCTGGCCTACCTGTGCGCGGTGAACAACCCGGGGGACGACCTGCGCCTGACGCGCATCATCAACAATCCCCCCCCGGGGCATCGGCCAGAAGACCGTGGAGACCGCCCAGACTCTGGCCCGGACGGCGGGCTGTTCTCTCTGGGAGGTCGTGAGCCGTCCCCGCTCCTTCCCCGAGCTGCAAAAGGCGGCCGCCAAGCTGGAGCCCTTCGCGGCCATGCTGGAGGAGCTGCGCCAGAAGGCCGGGGAGATGGAGCTGCCGGATTTCTACGAGGAATTGCTGGCGCGCACCGGCTACGCCCAGATGCTGGAGCAGAAGAACACCGTGGAGGACCGCACCCGCCTGGAGAACGTGCGGGAGCTCTCCTCCTCCATCCAGGACTACCTGGAGCACACCGGGGAGGACGGGGAAACGCCCAGCCTGGCGGGCTTTTTGGACGAAATCGCCCTGTATACCGACCTGGACGCCCACGACGCGGGGGAGGACTGCGTGGTCATGATGACCATGCACTCGGCCAAGGGCCTGGAGTTCCCGGTGGTCTTTGTGGTAGGGGCGGAAGAGGGCATCTTTCCCGGCGTCCGGGCCATCGGAGAGCCGGAGGAGATGGAGGAGGAGCGCCGTCTCTGCTACGTGGCCATGACCCGGGCCAAGGAGAAGCTCTATATGACCTGCGCCGCCCAGCGGATGCTCTTCGGGCGCACCAGCGCCAACCGGCCCTCCCGCTTTTTGGGGGAGATCCCGGAGGAATTCGTGGAGAAGAGCGGCCGGAACTTCCTCTCCGAGCGGGCGGAGCACGCCGGCGAGGGCGCCGGGGACTGGCAGCCCCCTCAGCGCCGCGCCCGCACCAAGCGGGTCTACGACCGGGGCTATTCCCTGGGGCCCACCGGCGGGGGGACTCCTGCCGCCCCCGGGCAGAAGGCCCCGGGCGGCGCCCTGCCCCCGTTCCAGAAGGGGGATACGGTGGTCCACCGGGCCTTTGGCCGGGGGCTCATCACCGGGCTGACCCCCATGGGGGGCGACGCGCTGGTGGAGATCGCCTTCGAGCAGGGCGGCACCAAAAAGCTCATGCTCAAGGCGGCCGCCCAGCACATGACCAAGGCCTAACCGGACGTCTCCCTCAGAAGTTCGTCAAAACTGCGGATGTACCGGTGGCAGAGGGTCCGCATTTCCGCCTCATACGCGGCGTAGAAGGGGTCATAGACCCCCACGACCCGGATGCCGGCCTCCCGGGCTGTGCGGCAGGCCCCGGGGGAGTCCTCAAAGAGGGTGCACGCACCGGCGGAGACGTCCAGCCGCTCCAGCACGGTCTGGAAGTAGCGGGGGTCCCGCTTCTCCAGGCCGAGCTCCTGGGCGGAGAAGACGGCGGAGAAGAACCCGCCGAGCGCGTGCCGCGCCAGCACGGCCCGGCACAGCTCAGGCACACAGGCGGTGGTGAGGACCATCTCCTCCCCCGCCGCCCGGCAGCGCCGGAGAAAGGCCAGGGCCCCGGGTTTGAGGGGCACCTGGCGGGCATAGGCGTCCCGGGCCAGGGCGAGCCACTCGGCCATAATGTCCTGCGCGGAATCGGGGAGGCCGTAGTAGTCCCGGGTGAACTGGGCGGCCACGGGAAAGATGGAGTGCCCCACCGTGTGGGCGTACTCCGGGGTGGGCGTGAGCCCCCGGCGGGCCAGAAAAGCCTCATCCACCTCCACCCACACGCCGTTGGAGTCAATGAGGGTTCCGTCTAAATCAAAAAGCAGCATATGGCGCCTCCTGCGGTCTGTTTGAGGGCCATTATACCATGCAAAAGGAGTTTCGACAATCATGAGCCCATCCGTTATGTGCCGCCTGGCAAAGCCCATGCTCTTTGCCGCGGCCTTTATCTGGGGGTCCTCCTTCTTCATCATGAAGGGGGCGGTGGACGTGATCCCAACCTTTTTCCTCCTGGCCATCCGTTTCACCGGAGGCGCGGTCCTGCTGGGCCTGGTGTGCTGGAAGAATTGGAGGACCTGCACCCGAGATTACCTCTGGCGGGGCGCCATCATCGGCGCCTTCCTCTTTTTGGCCTACTCGGTGCAGACCTTCGGCCTGGCGGAGACCACCCCGTCCAAAAACGCCTTCCTCACGGCGGTGTACTGTGTGTTGGTGCCCTTTCTGTACTGGCTGTTTGCAGGAAAGCGGCCCGACCGGTACAACATACTGGCGGCAGTGCTGTGCGTGGCGGGGGTGGGGCTGGTCTCCCTCAACGACGCGCTGAGCGTCAACCGGGGGGATGTGCTCACCCTCATCTGCGCGGTGTTCTACGCCGCCCATATCGTGGCGGTGGCCAAGGTCTCCCCGGGGAAGGACATCTACCTGCTCACGGTGTTCCAATTCTTTTGGGCGGCGGTGTATGCCTGGGTGTTGGGGCTGCTCTTCCAGGACTTTCCCCCGGCGGCGAGCCTGATGAGCGCCGACCTGCTCATCCAGCTGGCCTATCTGACGGTCATGGCCACCACGGTGGCGCTGCTCTTCCAGAACGTGGGCCAGGTCTGGTCCGACCCGGCCTCGGCGGCGGTGATCCTCTCGCTGGAGTCGGTGTTTGGCGTGCTCTGCTCGGTGCGCTTCTACGGGGACCCGGTCAGCCCCCGGCCGCTGGCGGGCTTTGCCCTCATTTTCGTGGCGGTGGTCTGCTCGGAGACCAAGTTTTCCTTCCTCCGGCCCAAAAACGCGGGAGCGGGGAAGGTAAAAAACGGCGCGTCCTGAGCGCCCCCTCCCTTCGATGGACTTAGCCCCGGCGGGGGGACTATCATCAGAAACAGGGCGGACAGGCCGCCCGGGCGGCTGGAACAGGAGGATGTGCCATGAGATGGAGACAAGCAAACGCGTGGGCGCTGGCGGTTGGGCTGGCCATGGGACTGCTGGCGCCGGGGGCGCGGGCGGCCAGCCGGGCAGACGTGGGCCTGAATGAGATGGAGTGGGAGGTGCTGCGCCTGGTGAACGAGGCACGCATCTCGGAGGGGCTCTCGCCCCTCTCGGCCTGCGCGGGGCTCCAGGAGGCGTCCCACACCCGGGCGGCCGACTTGGTGGCCGAGTACCGCAGCGACCACACCCGCCCGGACGGCTCGGAGTGCTTTACGGTGCTCACCCCCCTGGGGCTCTCCTTTTCGGCCGCCGGGGAGAATATCGCCGCCGGATACCAGACCCCCGCGTCGGTCATGGCGGCCTGGATGGCCAGCCCCGGCCACCGCTCCAATATCCTCAGCGGAGAATTTACCCACCTGGGAGTGGGCTATGGCACGGGCAACCGGGTCTATGGCCAGGTGTGGGAGCAGATGTTCCTGGGGGACCGGTGTAGCTACTCCGACCTGCGCCTGGACGTGGAGACCGCCGTACTGGGCAGCGCCCAGACGGTGGAGGACCTGGATCTGACGGTGAGCGTCACCTGCGCCCGCCACGGGGCGTGCGTGCTCCCCCTGAGCGCCGGGATGTATACCTTTACCCAGGGGGGCGGGGAAATCCGCGTGGAGTACCAAGGCCTGACGGAAGAGCTCTCCCTGCTCTACGGGCCCTGGACGGCGGCCTCCCAGTGGGCCTCAGAGGAACTGATGCAGGCCCTCCAGGCCGGGCTCATCCCGGAGGGCCTGACCGGGAAGGACTTCCGGCAGACCATGACCCGGGCCGAGTGCGCGGCGGCGGCGGTGGCCCTCTATGAGGCCCTGGGCGGGACGGTTCCATCTGTGGAAGGGAGCCCCTTCTCCGACACGGACGACCCGGCGGTGGTCCAGGCATGGGCCCTGGGTATCGTCAGCGGCACCGGCGGAGGCCGGTTTGAGCCCGAGGGTTCCCTCACCCGGGAACAGGCCGCCGCCATCCTGGCGCGGACCTGGGCGGCCCTGGGGGGAGAGACGGCGGGCGGAAGCCTCTCCTTTGCCGACGGCGGGCAGATTTCCCCCTGGGCCCGGGAGGCGGTGGCCTTCCTGGCCGGGCGGGGCGTGGCCGTGGGGGATGAGGCGGGGCGTTTTCTGCCCCAGTCCCCCCTCACCCGGGAGGCGGCCCTCCTGCTCTCGGTGCGCATGAGCCGCCTTGCACGGTGAAAAAGGCGCCGCCCCTTCTGCAAGGAAGGGGCGGCGCCGGTGCAAACTGGGGCTTGACAAAGGGACAGGGATGGAGTATACTGCTCCTAACAGTTGAAGATCTCAAACCAGTGAGGAAGGAAAGTACCCCGCGCGGCGGATGCCAAGCGAGCTCCGGAGGGTGGAAGCGGAGCCTGAGGCGGCGGGTGAATGGTCTTCCGAGGGCGGCTTGAACGGGAAACCTAGTAGATGCCGACGGGCTCCCACCCGTTATCCATCGGGCGCGTATGATGGTACGCGAAGCGAGTGGACGCCGCAAGGCGTCAATTTGGGTGGTATCGCAGAAGCTTGACGCTTTTGTCCCAGAGTGGGGACAAAGGCGTTTTTTGTTTTCCCGAACGGGAACGGCTCTGCCTTTGGCTGCTGGCAACGGCCCCTCCATCACCCACCCAGACCAATCTATCTTCAAATGGAGGAATCATCATGAAAAAGCTGACTGTGAAGCACGCCCTGTCCCTGACTCTGGCCGCTGGTATGACCCTGTCCCTGGCCGCCTGCGGCGGCGGGACCGCCTCGGCGCCCTCCAGCGCCCCCACCCAGGGGGCCGCCTCCGCCGGCGAGAGCGGCGGCGGGGAGGGCTACCGCATCGCCGTGGTGCGCCAGCTGGACCACGCGTCCATGAACGAGATCCGGGACGCCATCACCGCCGAACTGGACACCAGGGCGGAGGAGCTGGGCGTGAGCGTCGAATATGAGGATTTTAACGGCAACAACGACCCCTCTACCCTCGCTCAGATCGGGGCCCAGATCATCGCCGACGGCTACGACGTCATCATCCCCATCGGCACCACCGCCGCCCAGCAGATGGTCTCCGCCGCCCGGGAGACGGAGACCCCCGTCATCTACGGCACCGTCAGCTATCCGGAGGAGGCCGGACTCACCGGGATCTCCTATGTCACCGGCACCAGCGACGCGCTGGACGTGGAGTTTCTGCTGGACATGATGCTGGCCCAGAACCCCGAGGTGGAGACGGTGGGCCTCCTCTACTCCACCAGCGAGGTCAACAGCGCCCCCGCCATCGAGACCGCCAAGGCCTACCTGGATGAGAAGGGCATCGCCTATCTGGACAAAACGGGCAACACCACCGATGAAATTGTGGCCGCCGTCAGCTCTATGCTGGACCAGGTGGACGCGGCCTTTACCCCCACCGACAACGTAGTCATGAACGCCGAGCTGGCCATCGCTCCCACCCTGGCGGAGGCGGGCATCCCCCACTATGCCGGGGCCGACTCCTTCGTGCGCAACGGAGCCTTCGCCACCTGCGGCGTGAACTACACCGACCTGGGCGCGCAGACCGCCGACCTGGCCCTGGAGGTCCTCCAGACCGGGGAAGTGCCCGAGTTCCTCACCGTGGCCGGCGACATCATCACCGTCAATACCGACACCGCCGCCGCGCTGGGGGCCGACTACTCCATGTTCGAGGCCATGGGCTCCAGCCTGGTGGAGGTCCAAACGACCCAGGAGTAAGATCAAACCGCCCTCACCCCCGCCCCTGGCGGAGGTGAGGCAGGAAAGGAGCGAGCCGCCGTGATGACCATCGTCCAGACCGCACTGGAGGCCGGATTTCTCTATGCCCCCATCGCCCTGGCCCTCTTTTTGAGTTTTTCG
Organism: uncultured Oscillospiraceae bacterium; assembly: GCA_944386885.1. Classification (GTDB taxonomy): domain Bacteria; phylum Bacillota; class Clostridia; order Oscillospirales; family Oscillospiraceae; genus Pseudoflavonifractor_A. Next base: position 10,973 of record CALXCU010000157.1, read on the forward strand.
ATCCTGAACATCGCCGATATGACCACCGACGGGGCCTTTGTCCTGGGGTGTGCGGTCTCCGCCGTGTGCTGTGTGGCGGGGCACCCCATCCTGGCCATTCCGGCGGCTATGCTGGCCGCCGCCGCCGCGGGCTTTGTTACGGCCTTCCTCCAGACCCGGCTGGGAGTGCCCTCCATCCTGGCGGGCATCGTCACCAACATCGGCCTGTACAGCATCAACCTGATGGTCATGGGCACCAGCAACCTCTCCCTCTTCCAGGTGGGCTCCATCTACACCCTGGCCCGGGACGCGGGCTTTGCCGGGAGCTGGTATGAGCTGGCGGTGACCGCCCTTCTGGTTCTGGTCCTGTGCGCGGTGCTGGTGCTCTTTCTGCGGACCCGGCTGGGGCTCTCCATTCGGGCCACCGGAGACAACGCCGACATGGTCCGGGCCTCCTCCATCAATCCGACCTTTACGGTCACGGTGGGGCTCTGCCTGGCCAACGCCATGACCGGCCTCTCGGGGGCCATGGTGGCCCAGTACAACACCTTTGCCGACGTGAACAGCGGGACCGGCATGGTGGTGCTGGCCCTGGCCGCCCTGGTCATCGGCGAGACCCTCATCGGCAAGGGTTCCATGGTCCGCCGGGTGGCGGGGGTGCTGGCGGGGAGCATCATCTACCGCTTTATCTATGCCGCCGCCCTGCGGGCCAACGTGCCGGCCGACTATATGAAACTGGTCTCTGCCGTCATCGTCGGCGTGGCCATTGCGGCCCCGGCCATCCGCCGCTGGGTCCTCTTCCAGATCCACAAATTCCGCACCCGGGCGGCGCGGACCAGAGGGGGGAACATGTGATGGCAATGCTGGCACTGGAGAAGATATCCAAGACGTTCAATCCCGGCACCGTCAATGAGAAAAAGGCTCTGAGCGGCCTGTCCCTCTCGCTGGAGGAGGGGGACTTTGTGACCATCGTGGGCTCCAACGGGGCGGGCAAGTCCACCCTTTTCAACGCCGTCGCCGGAGACTTCTACGTGGATGAGGGCTTTGTTACCCTGGACGGCCAGGACATAACCTACCTGCCGGCCCACAAGCGCAGCCGCCAAATCGGCCGCCTGTTCCAGGACCCCATGCGGGGCACCGCCCCCCACATGACCATTGAGGAGAACCTGGCCCTGGCCGCGGGCAGCGGCGGCTGGTTCTCCCCCATGAGCCGGGGGGACCGCGCCCGCTTCCGGGAGCGGCTGGCCCTGCTGGACATGGGGCTGGAGGACCGGATGCGCCAGCCGGTGGGGCTCCTCTCCGGGGGACAGCGGCAGGCCCTGACCCTGCTCATGGCCACCATGGTGCCGCCCAAGCTGCTGCTGCTGGACGAGCACACCGCCGCCCTGGACCCCGCCACCGCCGACAAGGTCCTCGCCCTCACCCGGGAGATCGTGGAGGGGGGGCACATCACCTGCCTCATGATTACCCACAACATGCACCAGGCCCTGGAGATGGGCAACCGGACGCTGATGATGGACGCCGGGCGCATTGTGCTGGACGTGGGCGGTGAGGAGCGGGCGGGCATGGGCGTGGAGGACCTGCTTGCGCGCTTCAAGGCCGGGGCGGGCCGGGCGCTGGACAACGACCGCATCCTGCTCTCCGAGGAATGAAACGTACCGGCCGGCGGCCGTCTTACCAAAAGACGGCCGCCGGCCTTGTTCAGGAGAAGATCCACCGGGCGCAGAGATTCCATAGGATAAGGCCGCCCGCCAGGACCAGCATGGCAGTATAGAAGCCCCGCATCCCCGGCCCCGCAGTCCGCCGGGAGAGGAGCAGCTCGACAAACCAGAGCAGCAGGATGGGGACCCAGCCCAGGAGGGGCAGGAAAAAGGCCAGGACCAGGGACAGGGCGGTAAACGCCTGACGGCGGCGAACCGGCTCCCGGAGCAGAAGGGCGAGACGGGCTTTCATAGGCGCCTCCTTTTGCGCGCAGGGGGAGTTTGTACCCCTATGGTACCATAGGGGCAGGGATTTGGCAAGCGGCGGCGGAGCGCCGGAATTAGGGCTTGCAAAATTGCGCGCTTTTGTGTATACTATAAAAGCATTCCAGGCCGGTGTGATGGAATTGGTAGACGTAGTGGACTCAAAATCCACCGCTGGCGACAGCGTACCGGTTCGAGTCCGGTCACCGGCACCA
>CALXCU010000158.1 GCA_944386885.1 uncultured Oscillospiraceae bacterium
AGGTCACCCGGGTGTGGCTCCCCCGGCCGGAGCGGAAGGAGCTGGCCCTGACGGCGGCCGCCCTGTGCAATGATGCCCGGCTGCGCTACGACGGCCGGGGGGCCCCAGTGTGCGCCGGCGACCCCACCGAGGCCGCCCTGGTGGAGCTGGCCGCCCGGGAGGGGGTAGACAAGAATCAGCTGGAGCAGCGCTTCCCGCGCCGGGGAGAGCTGCCCTTTGACGCCGAGCGCAAGCGCATGAGCACCCTCCATCCCAGGAGCGAGGGGGGCTTTCGCCTGCTGGTAAAGGGAGCGCCCGACGTGCTTTTCGGTCTGTGCCGTATGCAGGAGGGCGCCCGGCGGGCCGCCCAGGAGGCCAACGAGGCCATGGCCGCCCAGGCCCTGCGGGTACTGGCGGTAGCCTATCGGGACTTGGAGTTTCTGCCCAAAAGCCTCACGGCGGAGACCCTGGAGCGGGAGCTCACCTTTCTCGGGCTTATGGGCATGATGGACCCGCCCCGGCCCCAGGTCCGGCAGGCGGTGGCGCAGTGCTTTGCCGCCGGCATCCGCCCGGTGATGATTACCGGCGACCACAAGCTCACCGCCCTGGCGGTGGCCCGGGAGCTGGATATGCTCCGGCCGGGGGACCTGGCCATCACGGGGGAGGACCTGGACTTCATGCCCCAGGAGCTGCTGGAGCAGGACGTGGAGCGCTTTACGGTCTACGCCCGGGTGACGCCGGAGCACAAAATGCGCATCGTCCGGGCCTGGCAGGCCCGGGGAAAGGTGGTGGCCATGACGGGAGACGGGGTCAATGACGCCCCCGCCCTGAAGGCCGCCGACATTGGCTGCGCCATGGGGGTGGCGGGCACCGACGTGGCCAAGGGGGCGGCCGACCTGATCCTCACCGACGATGATTTTTCCACCATTGTCCGGGCGGTGGAGGAGGGTCGGAGCATCTACGCCAACATCCGCAAGGCCATCCACTACCTGCTCTCCTGCAACATCGGGGAAATCTTGACTATTTTCCTGGCCACGGTGCTCAATTTTTCCCAGATGCCCCTGCTGCCGGTGCAGCTGCTGTGGCTCAACCTGGTTACCGACTCCCTGCCCGCCCTGGCCCTGGGGGTGGAGCCGGTGGAGGAGGACATCATGGAGCAGCCTCCCCGGGAGGCGCATGCCCCCCTCTTTGACCGCCCCTTTACCCTGCGCCTGATCTGGCAGGGAGCCATGGTGGGGCTGCTTACCCTGGGGGCTTACCTGCTGGGGTACGCCCTCCCCGGTCCGGCGGGAAGTGCGGCCGGGGCCAACACCATGGCCTTTGCTACCCTCACCTTCTCCCAGCTCTTCCACGCCTTTGACGTGCGCAGCGAGGACCGCTCCCTTTTTCACATCGGAGTGCTCTCCAATCCGGCCATGAACCGGGCCTTCTTAGCGGGGGCGTTGATGCAGCTCTCCGTACTCTGCCTGCCGCCCCTCCAGATGGTGTTCCAGACCGCGCCCCTCTCCCTGCGGCAGTGGCTCTCGGTGCTGGCCCTGGCGCTGGCCCCGCTGCTGGTCTGCGAGGGGGAAAAGGCCCTCCGCCGCGTCCGCACCCGCCGGCGCGGGGGGAAAAAGATCCCCGCCCAAATGGGGCAGAGGTGAATATGCAGCGCGCAAACGCGCCCCGGCCCAGCCGGGGCGCGTTTGCGCGTACTGGGAGCGCAAGAGAGGGCGTACCGGGAAGAGAAAAATCACAGTTGCAAAATAGAGCAAAGGTGATATGATAGTAGCGCTACGCCCCGGTCTGTTTTTGGCGGATGGGGGCGTGCGAACGAAGAAAAAGAGTTGGAACAGACGCCCGGCGGCGGGCGCGAAAGCGGAGGAAATTATGCACATCATCGTGGTGGGGTGCGGAAAAGTTGGCCGTACCTTAGCGGAGCGGCTGAGCGGAGAGGGACATGACCTGGTGATCGTCGACCTGAATGCCGGGCTGATCCAGGAGGTCACCGAGGAACTGGACGTAATGGGCGTAGTGGGCAACGGCACCAGCATCAACGTGCTGATGGAGGCGGGGATCGACGCCACCGACCTGCTCATTGCGGTCACGGCCTCGGACGAGCTCAACTTGCTGTGCTGCCTCATCGGCAAAAAGGCGTCCAAGGGCGGATGCATGACCATTGCCCGGGTGCGGGACCCCCTGTACAACAAGGAGATCGGCTTCATAAAGGAGCAGATGGGCATTTCCATGGTGATCAACCCGGAGCTCACCGCGTCCATGGAGATCGCGCGGCTGCTGCGCTTCCCCTCGGCCATCAAGATCGATACGTTTGCCAAGGGACGGGCGGAGCTTTTGACCATCAAGCTGCGCAGCTCCTTCGGCCTGGGAGGACAGAGCGTGGAGCAGGTGGTCAGCGGCCTGCGCAGCAAAGTCCTCATCTGCGCCGTAGAGCGGGGGAACAAGATCTTCATTCCCAACGGCAGCTTCGTGCTGGAGGACGGGGACAACATTTCCCTGATGGCCACACCCCAGGAGGCGGCCGCCTTCTTCAAGAAGATCGGCCTGGGCACCCGGCGGGTAAACAACACCCTCATCGTGGGGGGCGGCACCATCGCGGTGTACCTGGCCCGGCAGCTGCTGGATATGGGCATCGACGTACATATCATTGAGATCAACCGGGAGCGGTGCCAGAAGCTCTGCGAGATTCTGCCAAAGGCCACCATTCTCCACGGAGACGGCAGCGACCAGCAGCTGCTCATGGACGCGGGCCTGGCCACCGCCGAGTCCTTTGTGGCCATCACCAACATGGATGAAGAAAATCTGCTCCTCTCCCTCTTTGCCAAGCAGCACTCCAACGCCAAGCTGGTGGTCAAGGTCAACCGCATCGCCTTTGACGACGTGATCGAGAGCCTGGACCTGGGCAGCGTCATCTACCCGAAATACCTCACCGCCGATTACATTGCCCAGTATGTCCGGGCGGCCCAGAACTCCATTGGCTCCAATGTGGAGACCCTCTACAACATCCTGGACGGCCGGGCCGAGGCGCTGGAGTTCTTTGTGCGCACGGAATCGGAGGTCACCGGCCATACGCTCAGCGAGCTGGATCTGAAGGACAATCTGCTCATCGGGTGTATCTACCGCCGGGGCAAAGTCATCTTCCCACGGGGCCAGGACCGCATTCAGGTGGGAGACTCGGTTATGGTGGTCACCACTGTGAAGGGGTTCCACGACATCCGGGACATTCTCCGGTAGGGGGGTGCTGACGCACAATGAACCGCGCTGCAATACGATTTATTCTGGGGTGGATCCTCAATGTGGAGGCGGCCCTCATGGTTCTGCCCATGGTGGTGGCCCTTATCTATAGGGAGAACGAGGGGTGGACCTTTGTGGCCACGGCGGCCTGCTGCCTGGCCATCGGCATCCCCTGTGTGATAGGCGGGCTGCGGGGCAACGTATTTCACAGCCGGGAGGGGCTGGTCATCGTGGCCCTGAGCTGGCTGGTGCTGAGTGTCATGGGCGCGGCGCCCTTTGTTCTCAGCGGAGCTATCCCGAGCCCGGTGGACGCCCTGTTTGAGACGGTTTCCGGCTTTACCACCACGGGGGCCAGCATCCTCACCGATGTGGAGGTGCTCCCCCGCTGCGTGCTCTTCTGGCGCAGCTTTACCCACTGGATCGGGGGCATGGGAATCCTGGTGTTTCTGCTCTCGATCGTGCCCATGACAGGCGGTTCCCGGATGCACCTGATGAAAGCCGAGAGCCCCGGTCCCTCGGTGAGCAAACTCACGCCCAAGGTCCAGTCCACCGCCAAGATCCTCTATGAGATCTACCTGGTCCTGACGATTGCGCAGATCGTACTGCTCCTGATCGGGCGTATGCCGCTCTTCGATGCGCTGACCATCACCTTTGGTACGGCGGGCACCGGCGGATTTGCCATCAAAAACGACTCCATGGCCAGCTACTCCCCTTACCTCCAAAATGTGACGACCGTGTTCATGATCCTCTTCGGCGTCAATTTCAACGCCTATTTCCTCATCCTCATGAAGCGGGCCAAGCAGCTGCGCTATGCCGAGGAGGTGTGGAGTTACCTGGGAATCATCGGTGTATCGGTGGCCGCCATCGCCATAAACATCCGCCATATGTACGGCACGCTGGAGGAAACCGTCCGCCATGCCGCCTTCCAGGTGGCCAGCATCATCACCACCACCGGCTACTCCAGCGTCGACTTTGACCAGTGGCCGGAGTTTGCCCGGACCATCCTGGTCGTGCTCATGTTCATCGGCGCCTGCGCCGGTAGCACCGGCGGCGGCCTGAAGGTCTCCCGGGTGCTCATCCTGTGCAAGAGCGTGCGGCAGGAGTTCCACTACTTCCTGCATCCCCGGGAGGTGCGCAGCCTGCGCATGGAGGGCCGCCCTCTGGAGCAAGATACGGTGCGCTCGGTAAACGTGTACCTGGCCACTTATGTGCTGGTCTTTACCCTGTCCATCCTGCTGGTGAGCCTGGATAATGAGGATTTGGTCACCACGTTTACCGCCGTAGCCACGACGTTCAATAACGTGGGCCCGGGCTTGGCTGCGGTGGGCCCGCTGCAGAACTTCAGCCATTTTTCGGACTTCGCCAAGCTGGTCATGACCTTTGACATGCTGGCCGGGCGGCTGGAGCTCTTCCCTGTCCTCCTGCTCTTCTTCCCGCGGACCTGGAAGCGGTTCAGTTAAGGGGCCGCAGGAGAAATGCTGCGCCCCGGACGCATTGCGTCCGGGGCGCGACTGCATCCGGCTGCGAACAAGTATTCCGCGCTGTTCGTTACGCTATGTATGGAAAATAAAGAGAGCAGCTGCGGCTGCGGCGCCCTCCTCATCTCCGGAATAACTGGCGACAGGACGCGTACCTGCAGCGCCTTCATAGACACGGCCATTCTCACAGCGGCCGAGAATGTCGCTGTAAGAGGAACTGTATCCTCGGTAGATGTACCGGTCGCGGTAGTTTGCTACGACGCTGGCCCCGCGGAAAATTCGTCCGCCGCTGTAACTGCCCTGATAAAAAGACAAATTTAACCCTGAGTTGTAGCCGTCAAACACCTTGCCATCCCGAAAAGTGGCCAGCACAACCCCGTTTGGTGTAGAGCCGCGAAATAGATATCCGTCCTCTGACGGAGTGGAGATGCTTGAACTGCCCGGCCCGGAAGAACTGCTTTGATAAGTCCGCCCTCCACCGCTGGAACCGCCATTGCTTAAAACAGATAGAAGGATAGCGCCCGCTAGCAAGATGCCGGCGGCAACCAGGAGCCACGGATTGGCCAACACAAATAAAATTGCGAGAATCACAAGGAAGCAGAATAATTCGTCCATTATCTCACCACCAGCTACAGCCACAGTGTTTTATGTCAGATAGCCGAGCCTCTTTCTTTCAGAATAGGTATGGGGAATTCACTTCTCCCACAAGTCCACCCGCTCCACCCCCACACACCGGCGGGCGGCGGTATCGATGGAGAAGAGGACGCTGTTGAGCTTCCGGGGGCCCTCAGCGCTCTCAAAGCGCTGGGGCAGGCCCCCCAGGAAGCGGTTGATGGCCTGCTCAGGCCGGATGCCCAGCACGCTGTGGGCCGGGCCGGTCATGCCCAGGTCGGTGACAAAGCCAAGCCCCTGGGGCAGCACCTGGGCGTCGGCGGTGGGCACATGGGTATGAGTGCCCCAGAGGGCCTGGGCCCGGCCGTCCAGATGCCAGGCCAGGGCCCCTTTCTCGCTGGTGGCCTCGGCGTGAAAGTCCACCAGTCCCACGGCGGCCTCCTCTCCTTCCAGGAGCTTGACGGCGGTGGTGAAGGGGTTGTCTGCGTTGCTGTCCAGCTCGCACCGGCCGATCAGGTTGAGTACTCCGATGCGCAGCCCCCGGGGCCCCTCGAAGACGCCCCAGCCCCGGCCGGGCACGGCAGGAGAAAAATTGGCCGGGCGGAGGATGTAGCGGTTCTCGTCCAGATAGCTGGCGATCTGGAGCCGGTTCCAGGTGTGGTTCCCCAGAGTAATCACGTCGGCCCCGGCGTCAAAGATGGCGTCGGCCTGCCGGGGGAGAATACCCACGCCCGAGGCGTTCTCCCCGTTGACTACTGTGAAGTGGACGTCATGTTCCCGTTTCAAAGTCCGCAGGCGGCGGGCGAGCAGGTCCAGCCCGGCCTCCCCCACCACATCTCCCACGGCCAGTACATGTAACATCATCCGTATTGCGCTCCTCTCCGGGATAGATCGTGCCCCTATTGTACCACAGATTTCCCCAAAAAGAAAAGAAAGCGACGGAGCTGGGGAAATCGGCAGAAACCTGTCGCAAACAGGCTGACAGCGCCGGAGGAAACTGCTATAATAAGCCTGAAGGCGGGGAATGTCCCCGCTGGGAAAGGAGATAGTATGATCGAGCATCAGACCCTGCCCAACGGCGTGCGCATTGTGACCGAGCGGATTCCCGGCATGCGCTCGGCGGCACTGGGCATTTGGGTGGGCACCGGCTCCCGCCATGAGGGGGCAGAGGAAAACGGCGCAGCCCACTTTATTGAGCACATGGTCTTCAAGGGCACCGCCCGGCGTACCGCCGCCCAGCTGGCCCAGGAGATGGACGCCATCGGCGGGCAGGTCAACGCCTTCACGACCAAGGAGTGCACCTGCTTCCATGCCCGGGTGCTGGACCAGCAGCTCCCCCGGGCGGTGGACCTGCTGTGCGATATGGTCTTTTCCGCCCGCTTTGCTCAGGAGGACGTGGAGACCGAGCGGGGAGTCATCCTGGAGGAGATCGGCATGTACGAGGACAACCCAGAGGACCTGTGCGCCGAGCAGCTGACCATGGCGGTCTTTCGGGGCAGCCCCCTGGCCCGGCCCATCCTGGGTAGCGGCGGGAGCTTGGCGGGCATGACGGGGGAATCCCTGCGTGCCTACCGGGACGGACACTACCGGCCCCAGGACATTGTGGCCGCCCTGGCGGGCAGCTTTACCCAGGCGGATGTGGCCGCCCTGGCGGCCCGGCTGGAAACGATCCCAGCAGGCCCCTCGCCGGAGGTGCGGGGGGCGGCCTATGCCCCTGCCGTGGCCGTGCGGGAGAAGCCCATTGAGCAGAACCATCTGACCCTGGCCTTCCCGGGGCTCTCCTACCAGGACGGCCGGCGCTACCAGCTGCAGCTGCTCTCCGCCATGCTGGGAGGCGGTATGTCCTCCCGCCTGTGGCAGGAGGTGCGGGAGAAGCGGGGGCTGTGCTATACGGTGTACAGCTACGCCGTGGGACACGCGGACACCGGCCTCTTCGGGATCTATACCGCCGTCAATCCGGAGGCCCAAGATCAGGCGATGGAGGCCATCTGCCGGATCGTCGCCGGTTTCACCGGGGACGGCCCGGGGGAGGAGGAACTCCAGCGGGCCCGGGAGCAGGCCAAGGCCAATGTGCTCATGGGCCTGGAGTCCACCCAGAACCGGATGAGCGCGCTGGGCCGGGGGGAACTGCTCCACCGGCACGTGTATCCCCTGGAGGAGGTGCTCTCCGGCTATGACGCCGTTACCACCGCACAGGTGCGCGCCCTGGCGGAGGAGCTCTTTGATTTCCGCCGGGCCTCTCTGTCGGCGGTGGGCCGCGTGGGGGATGCAGAACCGCTTCAAGAGAAGCTGTCCAGGGCTGCCGGGGGCGGTTTTAAACGAACCTAAAATTTTTTAAAGAATTTTAGAAATGTAACCACATTTGTGACCAAATAGGTGTATACTTAGAATCACCCTCAATTTCTCTGTCAAAACAGACGGCTGGAGGTTGCTCCAGCGATGTGCGGGGGGTGAAACAGAGACAAGGGAGCATATAACCTTCGTGATAAAGGCAAACCGGCCGAAAGACCGGGACGCAAAGCCAGGAGGCTACCGCGGCTCGACCGCCAAGCCCGTCCGGCTGCCACATGGTTCCGAAAACCATTTATCAAGGAGGAAAAGACATGTTATCCCAGACGAAACGGAAGATCCTGGCGCTGTTCCTGGCCGTCATCATGGTCGTGGGACTGCTGCCCACGGCCGCCCTGGCCGATGAGTTCGGCGGGCAGGACGGCGGCACAACGGTGGAAACCGTTGTGCTGGAAGGCGAGGAGGGCTCTGTGCCCGACTCCGAAACAGAACCTGCCGGACCGGAGTCCACGCCTGCTGAGAGCCAGGTACCCGAGACCTCTCAGGAGCCTGAAGCTTCTCAGGCACCTGAGACTTCTCAGGCGCCCGAAGCTTCTCAGGCGCCTGAGACTTCCCCGGCGCCCGAGGCTCCCGCCGAGGAGACCAGTGAGAACACGATCCCCATGAGCGAGGCGCCCACGGAGGAACTGGAAGATGTGATGGACACCTTTGCCGCCCCCACCGAGTCCAATACGGACAGCCGGGGCGGGATTGAGGTAGGCGAGACCATCGACATCACCGGCCACCGGGGCTGGGCCCACGTGTGGCATGTGTACGATCCCGGCATGAACGCTGTTTGGATCGTGGACGGCGCGTTTGACCGGACCGTCACCCTGGAGGGCGTGAAGCCCGGCAACGCTGTGGTGGCCCACTACTACTGGAACGGCTGGTGGTGGTGCGTGGAGTACTTCTGCGTCAATGTGAAATGCCCTGAGAAGGAGGACGTCTCCTTCACCATCAGCAAGGTGGATGCGGAGAGCGGCGAGCTTCTCCCCGGTGCGGAGTTCACCCTGTACACCGACAAGAACTGCACGGACGAATATGACACCGTCACCACCGGTGCAGACGGCCGGGTGGAAGTCACCCTGGTGGTGGGCGATACATACTATCTGAAGGAGACGCAGGCTCCTGACGGCTATGAGATCCTGGACACCAAAGTCTATGAGATCAAGACAGAGGGCAACGACCGGGATCAGGACGGCATCCTGGACCGAATCTGGGCCTTCCTGACGGGCCGCCATGGCGATGGATGTGCCGATTTTGAAAACGGCGTCCTGACCGTGAAGAACCAGAAGGTGGAGCAGCCGGAGCCCTCCGGCGAGGCGAAGGTGGCCTTCTTTGTCCGCCTGGACGGCGCGGTGGTGGATAACGCGGACGGCGTGGCCAGCCACCCCACCGACAACTATACCGGTGCGCTGGCCTTTACCGGCATCACCGGCAGCGCCCTGGCGGGCATCACCAGCGATACCGCCACTTGGATTGCCGCGGGTCAGAACGTCCCGGCCGGCTATGCGGACGTCAACGCCTATCTGGAGAGCCTGGCTACCCCCAACGATGCGCTCTACATTGCCGGCTTCCTGGGGTCCCCCGCTGACATGAGTGCCCTGGTGAGCTATCTGGAGGAGAACCCGGACGTACGGGTCCGCTTCAGCGACCAGGATGTCACCGACGATCTGCTCGCCAATCCCGACAAGTACGACGTCTACTGGTATGTGCTCAAGAATGAGTATCAGGCCAGCGAGGGCTGGACCCCCGCCAGCAGCTATCACATTGATGGCGTGGTGGTTCTCAAGCCCGAGGAGACCGGCACGCTGAAGGTGCAGAAGACTTTCTACGCCGAGTCTGCCGCCGATTTGACCGCCGTTGCCAGCCCGGCCAATTTCAGCGTCGATATCACCGACGCCAACGGCGAAGCGGTGGTCTCCAGCCTGACAACGGCCAGCGAGCTGGATGGATACCTGACTGACGTAAGCGCCTCCGGCGAGACGGAGACCTCCATTACCTACACCTGGACACTGAAGCTCCCCCTGGGCCAGTACACTGTTACGGAGGATTTCTCCGGCGCGGAGAGCAGTTACAACGTTACGGCTGAAGATGGGACCAGCAAGACTACCACGGTTCAGGCCGGTTTTGACAGCTACGCCAGCTTTACCAACCGCTACTACAAGAAGTCTGTGGCCGACCAAGGCATGCTGCGCATCAGCAAGACCGTGGTCCTGCCCGAGGGTGTGGAGCTGCCTGCGGATTATACTGTGACCCTGACCCTCACGGAGAACGGCCGGACCGTGGCTGCCAAGACCTTTGGCTATGCTCAGCTGGCCGGCGGCAACACCGCGTCCTTCGATGTGGCGGTCTCCGCGGGTGATCACCAGTACTATTTGAACGAGACCGTACAGTCGGCAAGCATTGACATTTCCACTGGCGAGATGAAAATGGATGGCCGGAATTATGCCCTCAGTTCGGCCGGCACTGGCGCTGTAAGCGTGAAGGTCGAGGCCAACCAGATGAGCCGGCTGGCCGTGACCAACACATACACGGCCGCGGAGGAAGTGCAGCCCGCCCAGGGCCTGCTGTGGGTGACCAAAAACGTGGTTCTGCCGGAGGGCGTGGAGCTGCCGGAGGACTACACGGTGACTCTGACGGTGACGGAGAACGGCGTGAAGGTGGG